>NZ_JFJV02000154.1:0-213 GCF_000611145.1 Cupriavidus sp. SK-3
CCGCGCCCGCCCCACCACGAAACCATTGGCGGGCGATGTGTCGTGGTGCTTCGTGCCGGTAACGGTAGATTGACGAATGGGCAACGGTCCCGCTACCGGGGGCCGTACCACGAATCCCGGAAACTGGCAGCGTCGTGGCCAGTCAAGCCGGTACCGGCAGATGCCCGCAGAACTGCGGCCGCACGACGAAACCAGCACCCCTAGCGCCCGCGA
>NZ_JFJV02000154.1:348-463 GCF_000611145.1 Cupriavidus sp. SK-3
TAACCAACACCGCCAAAACATAGCCATCATCCCCAAAAAAAAACACACCGAAAAATAGAAACGACGCGAGTAAAGAAAAGTGCCCCCCCGTGTGCGAAAACGGCCAACCCCGCAC
>NZ_JFJV02000154.1:540-22864 GCF_000611145.1 Cupriavidus sp. SK-3
AAACACCCAGACAAAACCCCCACCCAACCCTCAACTCAAAACAACCAACCCACCAGGCAACAACCTAACCCGCAAATCAAAAATATGCTGCAACTGAGCCAGCGCAACATCCAGCGACGCGATAAAAAAACTCCCACTCACAGGCTTGTCACGCACAGCCGCATTCATCAGCACCACACGCCCGCGCCGATAGCGATTGATCTCGTCAAGCACATCGATCAGCCGCGCCTGGCTAAACACCAGTTCACCGTTCCGCCATGCCGAAACGCTAGCCGGTTCGATCCGCGCAACGCCGCCGGCGGCAACATCGTCATAGACCGTCTGCTGGCGTGCCTGCAGCACCCGGTTGCCGGCCGGATGCTCCACCCTCACCGCCCCCTCGATACACGTCACGCAGACCTTGTCCGCCAGGTGCCGGACCTCGAAGCGCCCCGCTTCAGCCACACTGCGCCCGGCTCCCGCAATCACGCTGAACGGTCTGCCGCCGGGCGGCAGGTCGATGGCCGCCTCGCCAGCGAGCAGGTCGATCCCCGTCGTCATGCCACCCGCACTGTGGCGGCGCACACTGGTCTGCGTGTTCAGCGTGACATTGACGCGGCCGGCCAGCGTGACGGCCCGCTGCTCGCCGGTGGCGGTGCGGTAGTCGGCCCCCCATTCGCCGGGCGAAGGCCAGAGCCCCGCGGGAGGATGGAGCACCGCGGCTCCGGCTACGGCGGCGGCACCAACCGCCGCGCCTAAAAAGGCGCGGCGCCCCGGCGACGGACCGCTCAGCGTGCGTACATGAAACTCGGCGGCCCCGGGGTTCTGGCGCAGCAACTCGCCAGCAGCCGGCTTGAGCAGCGTCCAGCGCTGCCTGGCCTCATTGAAGGCGGCCTTGTGCGCCGCGCTGGTGCGCAGCCAGCGCTGGAAGCCCTCGGCGTCCCAAGGCTTGACGTCGCCCGAGTTGAGCAGGCGCAGCCAGACCCACGCCTGCTCTTGCAGTTCGTCAGCCGGGGCGGTGCGCTCGTCAACGGGTGTCTTCATCGTGTCACATCAAAATGGGGCATGCGGGCTCGCCAACGCGCGCGCATGCCAGGTTACGACGCGGGTGCCTTGTCTGCTTTTTGCATTCACCCGCCAAGACGAACGGGACCACCCGGAACCCGCAATTATTTTCTCTCATTGCTCATCCCGGCATTCAGGTACTGGTGGGCATGCTGCAGTTCGTACTCGACCGTGCGCAGCGAAACCCCCAGGCGTTGCGCCGCTTCCTTCTGCGTCAGGCCCTCCCAGTGCACCAGCACGACCACCTCGCGCCGGCGCTTGGGCATGCGATCGAGCAGCGCGACCAGCGCTTTCAGGTCGGAGCGCGCCTCGGCCGTCTGCGCCGGACCGGGCGCCGGGTCGGACAAGTCCATCAGCGCGCTGACTTCGTCGAACGGCAATGACTTGCCCTGGCGGCGCTGGATATCCACCGCGATGTTGACGGCCATGCGGACCAGATAGCCACCCGGACTCAGGATCGGGCCCGCATCCTCCTTGCTATTCACGCGCAGCCAGGTGTCCTGCAAGGCGTCGCCGGCAAGGTCGCCATTGCCCAGCAGCCGCGTCACGCGCCGCTTGAGGCTGGCGTAGTGCTTGTTCAGGTAGTGCGCCAGGACGGGGCGTGCGTCTTCTGTCATGGTTCAGGGCGTCTGCCTGACGCAGGGTTGCGCCTCGTCCTTCGTACCGGAATCGCGCGGCAGGATGAGCAGGGTCACGGGCTGGGGCATGTCCGGCGGCGGCGCGCGCTCCACGCGCACGCGCCTCAGGGTCTCCAGCAACGCGGCATCGCGCTGCCCGTCCCCGCTCGAGCCGAGCAGGCGAACGCGCTGCACGCGGCCCGCCGCGTCCAGCTGGAAGCGCAACAGGGAGCGGTATGCACCCGGCGCGGTAAGGGCGTTGCGGCACAGCGCATCCCAGACCCGCGCCTGGACCAGGCCGGGATAAGCGGCATCGCCGGCGAGGCTCTCCAGGCTGGCGCGTGGCGTGGCTGCCTGCGCGTCGAGTGCCTTCAAGACGTAAGCGCCGGCCGGGGCGCCATCGACCCGCTCGGCCACCAGCCCCGTACCGTGCAGCAGCATGCGCAAGGCTTCGTCGGGCGCGTAGAGGCCAAGCACGGCCGAAGAGGTCTGGCCGGCCACGATCTCACTGCGAAACAGCGTCGGCTGCCGGGTCTGGGTGGCGTAGCGTTTCAACGCGGCGGCCAGCGGCTGCGCCGGTATGTCGAACGCGTAGCGCAGCCCGCTTGTCCCTGGCGAAACGGGCACGGGAGCCAAGCCGTCCAGAGGCAGCGCGCTGGCGCCATCGGCCGCACACGCTTGTGCCGCCAGCCCGCACATCAGCATCCAGAGCGCGAGTCCGCGCCGGGCCCGCGCCGCGCGGCGCGGGCGCCCTGCCCCGGCGCGCACGGCGCCGCGCCCGCAGCGGCGCTGCAAGTGTTGTGGCAAGGGAGCAAGTCGCGTCGGCAAGTCACAGGCACCATGTTGAAATCGCCATCGTGGCACCAGGACGTGACGGCCTCGTTACAAAAAAGGCCTGCTGGGTGAAACATTGGAGATGCACCGGCCCGCCCCGGCTGACGGCAGGCCGTACGTCAGATCACCATCGCGCGCAACGTCACGCGGAGGCGGTTTCCTCTTCCGCCGGCACGGCGGCGCCGGTGCCCAGCGCTTGCCCGTCTGCCGGCGCGTCGGACACGGCGGGCTGGAAGTTGCGCAGATGCAGGAAGAACTGCCCCATCATCTGCATCCACAGCTGCATCGCCACGGTGAGATAGTCGGGGCCCACGCCGCCGGAGATCACCACGTCCATTTCCAGGACCAGGAATTCGCCATGCTGCGCGACGCGTGCGAAGCGCTTTGCGCGATGCCAGTCGCCAAGCACGCCCTCTGGCAGGGCACCGCCTTGCACCCGCAGCGGGCAGCTCAGCGTGAAGTCCAGGTACTCGCCCGGCGTTACCGAATTGCCCCACAGGACCTGGAAGCCGACCCCGTGGCTGGCACTGTGCAGGCGCGGCACGCCGTCCTGCTCAATGGCCGTCACGGCGCAGCCGGCGGCCTTGATGGCGTCCGCGACCTGGTCGGAGGTGGCCGCCATCAGCAGGGCGGGCTTGGTGTCTTCTCCGGCTTCAACCTGATTGGTATTTGCGTTCATGGTATTTCCTGAAACTGGAATGGGAAGGAGGATAGGTGGCTGGCCGGGGCGACGTGCGCCCCGACCCGTCGCTTCAGTTCACTTTCTGCAGCACCGCGTCCAGCGCGGCCGTATCGATGCTCAACGGGCCCGCTTCCGTGAGCCTGGCAAGATAGGCCTGCACAAGCTGCTGCTGGCGCTGCTGGCGCATCGCCGCCACCAGCTGGGACTTGATCTCGTCCAGCGCGGCGGTACGGGCGGGCTGCGAATCCAGCAGCTTCACTACATGAAAGCCCGCGTCCGATTGCACCGGATCGCTGACCTGTCCGGCCTTGAGCCTGGCGACGACATCGCGCACTTCCGGCAGCATCTGGGCCAGCGGCAGCGTGCCGACTTCGCCGCCGCGCTCCGCGCCGCGGGCATCCTGCGAATGGCGCCTGGCCAGGGCGGCGAAATCGCCCTGGCGTGCCTGCCCGGCCAGCTTGCGCGCTTCGTCGCGAACCCTGGCGCTGGCAGCCGCATCGCCGGCTTTGGTTGCCAGGAAAATCTGCGCGACGCGATACGTCGCTGGCACCTGGAAGTTCGCCTTGCCCTCTTCGTAAGCCGCCTTGACCTCGGCCTCGGACGGATAGCCGGGCGGCACCTGCGTGACCGACTCCAGGTAGGTGGTGGATACGATCCGCGCGGAGATCTCGCGCACGGCGGCGTCCACGCGCGCCTTCATCTCCGGCTGGTCCGCCCATCCCTTGGCCTGCGCCTCGCGCAGCAGCGCTTCGCTGGCCAGCCGCTGGCGCAGCCAGTTCTCGATGCCCGCGCGGTTGCTCCTGGCGGCGGCACGGTCCGCGTCGGGCAAGCCCTGCAGCAAGCGAGCCACATCGTCCTGGCCGACCGTGATCGTGCCGAGGCGTGCCACGACAGGGGAGGCGGCGGATTCCGCCGCCTGCACGGGTGCCGCGCTCAGCCAGGAAGCCAGCAGGATGCCGATGGCCGTACGCACCGGAGGCAGCACGGCCTGGACATGCAATTTCAATCGATTCATCTGTGTAGGTACCCTTTCCTCCGGATGCGCGGGCGCGCAGACACGGGACCCGGCGGCGCCGCCCGGCCCACGCACAGCCGTGCGTTCCTCATTACAGCGCAGCAACATGACAAAACACTCGCGCCCCAGCAACAGCAAGCTCGGCGCCACCGCGATGCACGGGCTGCCGCTGGATTCGCGGGTCACGGGCGCGCAGCCTCCGGCGCGCCTGTCGCCGCCCTGGCATCGGTCGAGGCGCTCGCCGCCGGCGCGGCCCGAGCCCCNNNAGCCTCCCCGGCGGCCGAGAAGCGCCCTTCGTAGAGCTTGTCGCCATACTCCTGCGCGATCTGCTCGAACTTGACCCGGCTCTGCGCCGCAAAGGGCTGGCGAGCGATCATCACCGCGCCGATATCGACCGTCTCATACGCATGCAGGATCTCCTGCCCGACGGCGTACAACTGCGCGTTCTTGGCCTCGCACCGGGCTATCGCCGTGTTCCGCGCCGTGGCCTCGACGGTCAGCCGCTGGCGCTCGGCCTCCGCCGCGCGCGCCAGCTTCAGCAGCTCGTCGTAGGCGTTGCGGTACTGGGCGACCTGCGCGCTCGCCTTCTCCGCGACGGCTTGCGCCTGCTGCTTTCCTTGCTGGTTCCTGTCGCTCAGCCTTTCGCGCTCCTGGCGCTCGGCCGCGAGCTGTGCGCGGGTGCGTTCCAGGTCTTTCCTGAGCGCCTCGGAATCCGTGGCGGACGCGGCACCGCCACCGCCCTGCGGCGCGCCGGCCTTGAGCGCGGCCAGTTCGTTCTGCGCCTGCTGCAATTGCGTGGTCGTGATGCGCAACTGCGCACGCAAGCGCTCTTCCATGGTCTGGGCCTGCTGGGCGTGGGCGGTTGCCCCCGCCATCAGGAGGCTGGCGCATAGCGCCAGCGGACGCCAGGCGCCTCGGAGGCATGATGTGGATGACACGGTATCCCTCCTAGAAGCGCGTGTTGATCTCGACCTGCAAGATATCGATTGCCAGCGGCGGGCCATAGACTTCCTTGGTCGATGTCCAGCGGCCGGTGAACCAGGTGTTCTTGTCGACGGCGTACGAGCCGCCCACGTAATAGCCGCGCGCATTGGTGCCGCCCAGGTGGAACGTCGAATCGTTGTAGCCGTCCGGCATTGAATCCGGCTCGATGCGCTTGTAGCCAAGCAGCAGGTTCCAGTCGCCCCGGGCAACGGTAACGGGCTTGCCCAGCGTAGCCTGGAACATATAGGCGTTGCCGCCGCTCTTGAAGTCCGCGCGATTGGTGCCGCCGCTGCCGCCGAAGTTGTTGACGATGCCGCCGTTGGCGCGCGTGAACATGCCATTCTCGTCGTACGCCAGGTTGCGGACATAGTTCGCATCCATGCGCAGGCCGAGGCTGCCCGCCACCTTGGTTTCCCAGCGGAAGTTCAGGTCGAGCAACTGGAACTTGGAAGCCAGGCCCACGTACTGGGGCTGCGGCGTGCCGGCCGGATCCAGCGGATTGAGCGCGATATTGCGCAACAGCATCAGCGTGTTGCCCTTCTGCATGAAGGCCGGGCGCGCCCAGTCCGTGCTGCAGCCGTCGGCGCCCGCGTACAGGGCGCAAGGCTGGGACACTTCGCCGCTGACGTTGCGGAAGTCGTAATACGCCAGCGCTCCGCGCAGGCGGTTGTCGTTGTTGACCTTCCAGCTGGCGCCGATCTGCGCGCCCAGCAGCCACTTCTTCTCGCTGCTCGCCTTGTTCTGGCTGCGGCTCGGGAAGTTGTCCGAGGAGTATTCGAGCGGAACCAGGCCGAGGGTGCCGAACAGCGCCACGTCCCGGTTGGGCAGCGCCTTGTCGAACTGCGCCGCCAGGCCGTCGAAATTCAGGTCATTCGAGAACAGCAGGTCGGACGACACGAACGGGTTGGCGAAGCGGCCAGCGGTCAGGTTGACCCACTCCGCCGGCCGGTATGACAGCCAGCCCTGGTCGAGCCACACGTTCTTCTTGGCAAGACCGCCGCCAAGCGTCTGGTTGGTGGACACGGGGCTGTCGTCATTGCCGGTCGCGATGCGGATGCCCGCCTGGGTGCTCTCGGAAATATCGGCGTAGACGCCGAACCTCGCACGGGCGCGCAGCAGGCTCACGCGGTTCTGGCGCGTGTTGAGCAGCGGCGGCAGCGAGAGATTGGTGTTCGGGTTGACGTCGAAGCCCGGGCCCTGGTTGATCGCCGACCAGTCGATGGCACTATCGGTGTTGTTGCTGGAGAAGAAGCGCGATTCGTCGCGCACGCGCACATCGCCTTCGATGCGGATGCGCTTGGTCCACTCCGGCGTCTCGTTCGGAGCCGCCCAGCCCTCGGCCTGCGCCTGGGCCATGACCTGCCCCTTGACCTCGTCGCGGATCTGGTCGCGGACCGTGTCCGAGATATAGGGCACACGCACATCGCCCGGTTCCACGCGCATGCCGCCGGCGGCAGCGGCCGGCGCCACCGACGCCACGCGCTGCGCCTGCTGGGCAGCGATCGCCTCGGTCTGGGCCTGGGCCAGCAGCGCCTCGCCGGCGTCCTTGTTCAGCGCGCCGCTCTGGATCAGGCTGCGGATCAGCCTGACCATGGAGGTATCGCCGGGCGCCGCGGCTTGCGCGTGGCCCGCGCCGCTTGCCGTCAGCAATGCGATCGCCATGGCCGCGGCCAGGACCTGCGTCTTGCGGATGGGCGCCGCCTGGTGTGAGGAGCGGCCCTTTGTTTCGTGCGTCTGCCACGCTGCACCACGGCCCGGATGTCGCTGGGGGATTGCTGGATGGTTCATCGGTTGGTTCAAGAGAATGGGATGGGATAGGTGGGACAGGCGGCGACGTGCCTCGGGCATCGTCACGGCCGGCGCCCCTTGATCGACATACGCATCGGAAAGCGCAGCGAAGCCGGCGGCCGCTCGTCGGCCCGGAAATCGCGCACCATGGCCAGCACGGCTTCGTCGGTCTGCGCGTTGCCGGTGCCGCGCACCAGTTGCGCGCGCGTCGCCTTGCCGTCGGCGTCCAGCCACAGATCGATGCGGATATCCTCGAACGCCAGTTGCCGGGTACGCTGGTCGCGCGCGAACGCCTGCTGCAAGGCATTCGAGACATAGCTCGCATAGGACCGGCTGCCGAGTCCGCCACCGCCGCCGGTCATGCCGCCGCCGCTCCCGGCCTGGATGCCGAAAGCGTCCGTGCCGGCTTGCGCCGCGCCGTCGATCGTGACCGGGTCGCCGAGGTCCTTCGACGGGCTTGGCGGCGCGTCGTCCTTCGGCGCTTCCTGCGGGTCCGCCGGCTTGGGCTCGACCACTTCCGGCTTGATCTTCTCCGGCTCCGGTTCGGGCAGCTTCTCGGGTTCGGGCGGCGGAGGCGGCGGCGGTGGCAGCACCAGCATCGGCGTGGCGGCCACCTCGCGCCTGGTGCTGGCCGTATCGGACAGCAGGCGCCAGACCAGCACAGCCAGCCCGACGATCACCAGCGCGCCGATGAGCAGCCCGCCCCAGCGGCGCCACAGGGCGGCCGCGCGCTGCCGGGGGGGAGGAGTTGGATCGCGATGTTTCACCCGACTCTCCTCACGCCGGCTTGCCGGTGACGAGGCCGATCTGGTTCAGGTCGATCCGCCTGAGCAGATCCAGCACCTCCACGACCTTCGCGTACTGCACGGCGGCATCGCCACGCACGATCACGGGGAAATCCGGCGTCAGGGCCTTCTCCGTGCGCAGGCGCTCCTCCAGTTCCGGCAACGTCACCGGATAGGCATCGAGGAACACCTGGCCCGCGTTGTCGATCGTGATGGCCTTGGTCTTGGGCTTCTCCAGCGCGACCGACGAACTAGCCTTGGGCAGGTCCACCTTGATGCCCGGGATGCTGGCATTGCTGGTCAGGATAAAAATCACCAGCACCACCAGCAGCACATCGACGAAGGGCGTGATGTTGATGCCGCTCGAGCGCTTCTTGGTGCCGAACTTGGCTGCGTATGCCATGGCCGCGCGCTCCCCTTAAGCCCGGTGCAGGGCAGCGGGGACGCGACGTCCCTCGCCCTGCTCTTCGGCCAGGCGCGTGGCGAACTCATCCACGAACACCGCCATGTCGGCGCCGATCGAATCCGAGCGCGAGGCCAGCCAGTTGTAGCCGAACAGCGCGGGAATCGCGACGCCCAGGCCGGCGGCGGTACACAGCAAGGCCGCGGCCATGCCCGGCGCCACCGAGTTGATATCCACCGCGCCGGCCATGGCCGCCACGACGAATACCAGCATGATCCCGATCACCGTGCCGAACAGGCCGACGTACGGCGCGCCCTCGATGGTGGTCGACAGCCAGTTCATGCGGGCCGCCATGCGTTCGCTCTCGCGCACCATCACGCCGTCCATCGCCGCGCGGATCGCGCTGATGGTGGCATCGGAAACCGCATTGAGGTCGTAGCCCATCTGATGGCGGCGGTGCATTTCCTCGACCGCCATTTCATACAGGCGCCACAGCGACGAATCCGCCTTGACGTCCTCGGGGATCCGGTTGCTCTTGGCCAGTTGGTCCAGCGGCGCGCCGGACGCCTGGCGGAAGTGCACCATGAACGCGGCATTGGCGCGCGAGTTCGCGCCGAAGCTGCGGCCCTTGCTGATCATGATGGCCCACGACAGCGCCATCATGATGCCGAGCAGGCCCACCACAATCCACGCGTCGAGCGGCATGGCCGCCAGGATGAAGCCGAAGTGGCTCTTGCCGGCCTGCTGCTCGTCGGCGCCGAATACGGCAAGCCTCGACTCGGCGCCCTGCGATACGGCGTCCGCCAGGATCAGCGCATCCGGGCGAGCGATCTTGGACAGGCGCACTTCATCGATGGCGCCGGTGAAAGGGGCCAGTGCGGAGCCGGCAGCCGTGTCGGCACCCAGCGAGGCCGGCGTGTTCAAGGCCGGCAGGCTGGCCGCCAGCGACGCGGCGGGGCGTCCGCCGACATAGAGGGCCACGCTCTTGCCATCCGACTTGACCGCCAGGTGCGACCACTGTCCGGCCTGCACGGGCTGGCCAGGATTGCTGCGCTGGCCGTTGACCTGCACAAAGGGCACGCCCTGGTCGATGCCGATGACGAGCTCGCCCGCGCCGTCGCGGCGGGCGTAGATGACTTGCAGCGGCCCAAGCTTCTCGGGGCGTACCCATGCGGAAAAACCGAACTGCGCGCCGGCGGCCAGCGCCAGCGAAGGAGACGACGGCAGCACCAGCGGCGCGGCGCCGAGCTGCGCGCCCTTGCCGATGACCGTGCCATCGATGCTCACCACGGCGGTCTGGCTATGGTTGCCATAAGCCGTGGTATCGCGCGCCGGCACGCTGCCCTCGGCAAAGTGATAGACGAGGGTGTAGTCCGGGTCGAAAGTCCGCTGGCCATTGCCCGATGCCGGCGCCTTGGCATTGCCGTAGTACATCCACAACTGCTGCGGGCCGCCCGCCGATACCGCCGGCACATCGACCCAGACCAGCGCGATGCCCAGCAGCGGATCGAACTGTTCGATCTGGTGGTTGAGCACCGTCTTGTCGTCCGCCGCGACGAAGCGCAGGTCGGCGCCGGTCTCGCTCACGCCTTCGAAACTGAAGTTGCCGGTATGCAGGCGCAGCAGCACCGGAGTACGGCCCGCGTCGCCGCCGATCGCCCCGCCCTTGGGGCCGGCATCGATCGTGACCGGCTTGCGGTAAGCCCAGTCGGGCTGCCACCAGGCATGGGCCAGGTCAGGCAGTAGTGTGCTCAGCAGCGTGAGCACGAGCAAAAGGATGCGTCGCATGACAATGGTTCTCGGTTAGCTCGTAAGGAATGGATGTAAAGGAGGCTGGAGCGAAGGTCAGTAGCTCGCGGTCACGCTGAAATTCACCCTCGGGTCGCCGCGCTCCGTGCGTGGCCCGGCCTTCAGCGGATAGCCCAGGTCCAGGCGCCCGGTGACTTTCTGGCCGAGGCGGAAGGTGGTGCCCACACCCACCGAGGCGAGCGAGAAATTGCTCTTCTGCTCGGCCAACGGATCGCGCAAGCGCACCTGGCCGGCATCGGCGAACAAATAGGCACGCCAGTTCTCGACCACGGAGGTAAAGAACGCGAGCGGCGGCGTGCGCATCTCGACGGAACCGACCACGCCGTAGTCGCCCGTGGCTTCGGCCGACAGGTAGCCGCGCACGGAATTCATGCCGCCGGCGGCGATCTGCTCGTTCGACACCAGCGGGGAATCCGTGATCTGGGCAGCCAGGCGCCAGCCCAGTTGCGCGTTCCCCGCGAAGGTGTAGGTGCCATTGGTATCGCCCTTGAGCACAATGAAGCTCGGCGAAGCCTTGTAGCGCTTGTTGTCGAATTGCTGCGCCGAACTGCCATAGCCGAGGAAACTGCGCGTGCCCGCGACCAGCGACAGGTTCAGGCCAAAGCTGCCGCGTTCTGTCTGCCCGAAGCCCGAATAGCCCAGGGTGATCGGCGCGTACTTGAGCGGCACGGTCTCGCCGCTGCTGCCCAGGCGCGTGACCTCCTCGTTGTCCTTGAAGTCCACGCCCGCGCTGAACGCGTGCCACCACGCGCCGGTGTTCGGCACGGTGTAGGTCGCCTTCACGCCGACCGCATAGCCCTTGCCCAGTACGTTCGTGCCGCCCGTCGTCGCGACATTGCTGTCCGACTTGTAGCCAGACGCCTCGACGCCCCAGTTGGTCCCTCGCAGCGGCGCCACATAAGAGCCTGACCACACCTGCGTCTGGTTCAGGTCCTGCGGCGCGCCAAAGAAGCTGACCGATGCGCTGTGGCCCAGTTGCCAGAGATTGTCGTGACCAAGCGAAGCCGTGGCCCGCAGCTGTTTCGTGTCCGCGCTGTAGTCGTTGTTCAGGCCGACGCTCGCCCGCCACGGGCTGCTGTCCTCGACCTTGAGATCCACGTCCATCGTCCCGGGCAGCGTGCCCTGCCGGACCAGCGGCATCACCTGCCGGTTCGCGCCGCGGTTCAGCGCGGTCAGCTCCGTCTGCGCCTGGTTGAAATCCGGCACCGCGCCCTCCGCCAGCGCGGGCACCTGCTCACGCACCTCCACCGGCGAGTTGTATTGCGCGCCAACCACGCGCACGCGCCCGACCTTGGTCTCGCTCACCTGCAGGAAGACCACGCCGCCGACAGCCTGCTGCTCGGGCAGGTCCACGTACACCGACTGGAAACCCTTGGCCTGGTAGGCCGCGAGCAAGGCATCGCGCGCGCCCTCGATATCCTTCATGGTGCGTTTGGGGCCGAGGTAAGGCGTCACCGCGCGCTCGATCGAGCGTGCGTCCAGCACCGTGTTCCCACGCACGATGTACTCATTGATATCGACGCGGCGTTCCGCTTCGGGCTGTACGGCCGGTGCCGGCGCCTCCGCCGCTGCATCGGCCGTAGCCTGCGCCATGGCTGTTCCCTGCGCCCCTAGTCCCAGTACCGCGAGACACACCGCCCTCCAGCGCCCGGACGCATCGTTCTTGTTCTTGTCTTGCATGTGTTTACTCAATTCCTTGCGAAACAATTGCCGTCGTTCCCTTGCGCCGGCGCCCCCACCAGAGGCAAGTCGCATGCGATCGCATCCGCGAGGCCATGATGAGCGGTCATCAACTCAGCGCCGCGTACGAATGGTTAGACGAACGGCCCGCGCATCGACTGTCGTTTGTCACGAAAGCTTCATGTGCGCAGGCGGGCGTTGGCGATGCGCTTTAAAGGCAGCTGTTCGTGGATGGGAAATTACGTGCCGCGCGGTGTGAAAGGCGGCGCTACACTTCAGGCATATCGCCAATGCCGTTTTTGGCGAGCAACAATGACGGAGCACGAAATGGGCAAGTGGCTGGCAGTTGCGACAATGACCGTGGGTAGCCTTGGGACGGCCGGTTCCCTGCTCGCTTCGGAGGCGCCCCCACCGATGGGGGGTGCCTCGGCGAGTTGTGTCGAGGTCGAAGTCGATGGCATGCGGGCCCCGTCGTTTGCCTGCCTGACGCAAAAGCTGATTCCCAAGCCCGCCCCGGGCCAGCCGCCCTCTGAGCGGAAGCTGGCGTCCGAAGCCATCGTGGAACGTCCCTCCAATGCGCTGGGGCTGTTCAACTATTCGGCGACAAGCCACCGCATGGGCAACACCTTCGGTACATCGGTCACGCCGCAGCGGCCATCCAATCCGGCGCCATAGGCGGGCCGGTTAATTCATTCCCATTTTTTTTAAAGGAAAAGACGTGCCCTTCATCATCGCCGGCCTGGCATTGATCGGTGCCCTCATCTACGGCGCGGTCCGTCTCTATGCAACGGTAGCCGCCGCCTTTGGCTGGCTCGCCGGTACCGCTGCCGTCGCGTTCTGCGCGGCACTGCTTGCTGCATTCGTCGCAAGCCTGGTGCGCCGCTATCGCGCGATCCACGGCGTGACGGTCAAAGGGGAACGCATCCTGTCGCTGGAGGGATCGTGGGGAAAGGTCCGTGTGGACCCTGAGCGCAAACGTGGCGCACTGGACGTCGACGGCCAGCAGACGAAGTTTATTTTTGCGGATATCGCGGGCGCCAGCGCGCTGGAGAACGGCGGCGAATGGAAGATTGCATTGCGCCTGGAACACAATGCGCAAGGCGGGTGGAATATTCCGATGGCGAATCGGAAGGAGGCGTTGCGCTGGGTGAAGATATTCGACCTGGCTGCCGTGCAGAAGCTTTGAATGCGCGCATGGCAAGGATCGGCGGAGCACGCGCCGAGGCCATCGCAGAAAAGAAAAAGCCCCGCAGAAACCTGCGGGGCTTTTCTCAATAATGGTGGGCCTCCCGTGAGTCGAACACGGCACCAACGGATTATGAGTCCGCTGCTCTAACCAGGCATGAGCTAGAGGCCCAGGAAAGTCAGACCGGCATGATACCGATCAACTACCTTCGAGGAAACTCTTAAGCTTATCAGAGCGGCTCGGATGGCGCAGCTTTCGCAGTGCCTTGGCTTCTATCTGGCGGATCCGTTCGCGAGTGACGTCGAACTGCTTGCCGACTTCTTCCAGCGTGTGATCGGTGCTCATTTCGATGCCGAAACGCATGCGCAGCACCTTGGCTTCGCGCGGCGTAAGCGAGTCCAGCACGTCCTTGACGACGTCGCGCATGGAGCCGTGCAGCGCTGCTTCGGCCGGGGCCAGCGTGTTGGTGTCTTCGATGAAGTCGCCCAGATGGGAGTCGTCGTCGTCGCCGATCGGCGTTTCCATGGAGATCGGTTCCTTCGCGATCTTCATGATCTTGCGGATCTTGTCTTCCGGCATCTCCATCTTCTCGGCCAGCGTTGCCGGATCCGGTTCGTTGCCGGTTTCCTGCAGGATCTGGCGCGAGATGCGGTTCATCTTGTTGATCGTTTCGATCATGTGCACCGGGATACGGATGGTGCGCGCCTGATCGGCGATCGAACGGGTGATGGCCTGGCGGATCCACCACGTGGCGTAGGTCGAGAACTTGTAGCCGCGGCGGTATTCGAACTTGTCCACCGCCTTCATCAGCCCGATGTTGCCTTCCTGGATCAGATCGAGGAACTGCAGGCCGCGATTGGTGTATTTCTTGGCGATCGAGATCACCAGGCGCAGGTTGGCCTCGGTCATCTCGCGCTTGGCTTCGCGGGCGCGCTTCTCGCCCTCGCTCATCTTGCGGTTGACGTCCTTGAGCTCCTTCAGCGGCAGCACCACGCGCAACTGCAGGTCGATCAGCTTTTGCTGCAGTTCACGCACGGCCGGCACATTACGCTCGACGGTGACGCTGTATGGCTTGCTGTCGGCGATGATCGTGTCGATCCACTCGAGGTTGGTTTCGTTACCCGGGAAGCGGGCGACGAAGTCGGCGCGCGGCATGCCGCACTTGTCCACCACGATCTTCAGGATGGAGCGCTCAAGCTTGCGCACTTCATCCACCTGGCCGCGCAGCGTGTCGCACAGGCGTTCGACGTTGCGCGCGGTGAAGCGGATGGTCATCAGTTCGTTCTGGATGGCTTCCTGGGCCTTGACGTAGGCCTTGGACTTGTAGCCCTCCTTCTCGAACGAGCGGCGCATCTTGTCGAACTGCTCGGCGATGACGCGGAATTTTTCGAGAGCGCCCTGCTTCAGTTCTTCAAGCTGGCGCGCGGAGGCAGCCAGGCCACCGGCATCGTCGTCCTCGTCTTCGTCGGACTCTTCATCGTCCGACTCCTCGTCGTCTTCCTCGGCCACTGGCGCGGCAACAGGCGCCGGCGGCGCCACGGGAACGTCCTCGGCGTTGGGGTCGATCAGGCCATCGACGAACTCGTCGATCTTGATCTCGTCGCTGGCAACGCGTTCGGCCAGGGCCAGGATCTCGGAGATCGTGACCGGGCACGCCGAGATCGCCATCACCATATCTTTCAGGCCGGCTTCGATGCGCTTGGCGATTTCGATTTCGCCTTCGCGCGTGAGCAGCTCCACCGTGCCCATCTCGCGCATGTACATGCGCACGGGATCGGTGGTGCGGCCGAACTCGGAGTCCACCGTGGAAAGCGCAGCCTCAGCTTCTTCCTCGGCTTCTTCCTCGCTGGTGGCGGACGGGGCATTGTCGTTGAGCAGCAGCGTTTCCGCGTCCGGCGCCTGCTCGTAGACGGCGATGCCGATGTCGTTCAGCGTGGCGACCAGGGTGTCGATCGTTTCCGAATCGACCATGTCGTCCGGCAGGTGATCGTTGATCTCCGCGTACGTCAGGTAACCGCGTGACTTGCCCAGCTTGATCAGCGCCTTGAGCTTCTGGCGGCGCACCTCCAGTTCTTCCTCGGTGCCCTGCTGGGTCGAGGCGAACTCCTTGAGCAGGGCCTTTTCCTTGGCCTTGCGGTCGCGAGCCTTCTGCTTTTCGGACTTGGGGGCGGCCGCGGGCGCTGCGGCGGGGATCTCGTCTTCGTAAAGCTCTTCAGTCACGTCGTCTGTAGTGCTGTCGTCGTGCTGCGATCCGGCCTTGGGCTTGCGGCCACGCTTCTTCGGCTCCGGCTTGACTGCCGGAGCGGCGGGACGCTCGGATGCAACGGGGGCGGAAGTTGTGGCAACCGGCGTGTCCTCGGACGCGGGCGCGCCTGACTTGGCGTCTCCCGTCTTGGCGCTGGCCGCTGCCGTTCGCTTGCTCTCGACTTCGGTATTCTGCTGTTTCGCCACGGTAATACTCTTGCCTTTCACAGGTACAGACGCGGCGTTCTTGCCGCTTGTATTGGCGCTATCGCCGCTCTCGCGTGCCGAAGTCGAGGGCATCAAGTTCTCGGATATGCGAGTCCCGGTGGTGGTGGACGCTGCGGGCGCCTTGGCGCTTCGAGCAGTCTTAGCTGGCACAGGCTGGGCTGGCGTCTTGACTGACGCGGCTGTCTTCGCAGCCGCCGATGTCTTCGCGGACGCCTTGCCGCTCCCTGATTGGGGAGCATTAGTGGAAACCTTTTCGGTTGCTTTGGCCTTTGCCATTGGCACGCTCACTTTCACCAGAACGGGAGAGAAAGATTTCGCTATCCAAACCGGCTATTGTAGCACGTCGCAATTAGCCGGCTTCCCAACAGGTGAGGATTTCACCTGATAAATCAAGGCTTAAGCTCAACAAGGTCAAGCTAAACCTTCACCTATTTGTCACCACAAGCCTTGACCGACCTACCGGACGGTCAACCTAACTGGCGCCGGCGGTTGATCTCGCTGACCAGCCATCGCATCCGGCTCTTGCCAGCCTCGTCCGCCGTACCCATCACCACCGACTGCTGCAGGCTGGCGAGTTCCCGCTGTAACGGCCCCGCCAGCAGCTTGGCGATGGCCGCGTCGAATTCCTGCTCCGCCGGCTCCTCGTCGATCTCTTCGCGCAGTACCGCCGCACGCACATTGGCGTAGACCTCGGCATACGGCGACTGCGCCAGATGCTCGCTAAAGGCCGCGAAATTCACTTCACCCTGTAACTCGTCGCACGCGGACACCAGGTGCGACAGCACCTCGGCATCGGCTTGTTCATCCTCCAGCAGTAGCGCGCGGCTATCGGCGTCGAGCCGGCCGGAGAGCTGCGGATAGCACATCAGCAATTGCAGCACGCGCTGTTCCAGCCCCGTGGGCGCCTGACGCTTGGTGCGCGGCCGCGGCTGGGCAAAGCGGCCGACCCGCGCCGGGTCGCTGGCCAGCCCGCAGACCGCCTCGATCTCGGCAGGCGTGGTGCCGGTGGCATCGGCCAGTTCGCGCACGATCTGCAGGCGCAGGCCGCCGCTGGGCATGGCTTGCAGCAACGGCTTGGCCTCGTACTGGGCGCGGGCGCGGCCTTCCGGCTGGCGCAGTTCCTGGCCTTCCGTCACCACCTGTAACAGGAAGCGCGACAGCGGCATGGCGTCGCGCACCTGGGCGGCGAAGGCATCGGTACCCTGCTCCCGCACATAGCTGTCCGGATCGTGCTCGGCCGGCAGGAACAGGAAGCGGATGGTCTTGTTATCCGCCACATAGGGCAGGCATGCCTCCAGCGCCCGGCGCGCCGCGCGCCGCCCGGCGGCGTCGCCGTCGAACGAGAACACCACGGCGTCGGTCTGCCGCAACAGCTTTTGCACGTGCACAGGGGTGCAGGCCGTGCCCAGCGTGGCCACGGCGTTGGCAAAGCCCAGCTGGGCCAGTGCCACCACGTCCATATAGCCTTCGACCACCAGAACGTAGCCAGTTTCCCGGATCGCATGGCGTGCCTCGAATAAGCCATATAGCTCGGTACCCTTGCTGAACAGCGGGGTTTCCGGCGAGTTCAGGTACTTCGGCTCACCCTGCCCCATTACCCGGCCGCCGAAGCCGATCACCTGGCCCTTGGCATTGCGGATGGGAAACATGATGCGGTCGCGGAAGCGGTCGTAGCGGCGCGGCTTGCCGTCGGCGTCGCGCTTCTCGGCGCTTTCGATCATCAGGCCGGCTTCCACCAGCGGGCCGGCGATGGCGTCGTCGCGATAGCTGCCGAACACCGATTCCAGCCCCTGCCAGTCGTCAGGCGCATAGCCCAGCCCGAATTGCGCCGCGATCTCGCCGGTCAGGCCGCGGCCCTTGAGGTACTGGATCGCCTGGGGCGCGCTGCGCAGTTGCCGCCGGTAGAACTCGGTGGCGCGCGTCATGGCTTCGGTGAGCGCGAGCGAGCGCGCCTGCTGTTCGGCGCGCTGCGCCGGCGGCAGCCGGTCGCGGTCCTCGGGCACGGACAGGCCGACCGATTGCGCCAGTTCGCGCACCGCGTCGGGGTAGGACTGCCCGGAGTACTCCATCAGGAAGCCGATGGCCGAGCCATGCGCGCCGCACCCGAAGCAGTGATAGAACTGCTTGGTCGGCGAGACGGTAAAGGACGGCGACTTCTCGTTGTGGAAGGGGCAAAGGCCCATGAAGTTGGCGCCGCCCTTCTTCAACTGCACGTACTTGCCCACCACATCGACTATGTCGACACGGTTGAGCAGGTCCTGAATGAAGGATTGCGGAATCACCCGGCTTGTCGTCCTCTGGCCAAACCGCCCGTTGCAGCGGGCGGCGGCAATATTGTGAATGCGTGACCGGCACTGCGCTTTCCGGCCCTACAACACTACATTGTAGTGCAGACGCAACGGATTGCAGCCAGGGCCGGCGAGGGGTGTCGGATCAGAAGCGTTTTAAGCCGCACTTCCGGCGGAAAGCCGGATCGGCTGCGACTGGCCCCGATCCAGCGGCTGCCAGAGCGCGCTCAGCGCGCCGTCAGGGCAGCCTTGACCAGCCCCGACACGGCAGTCATGTCGGCGCGGCCGGCCAGCCTGGCCTTGAGCACCGCCATGACCTTGCCCATGTCCTGCGGACCGGCGGCGCCGCTCTCCGCGACTGCGGCCTGTACTTCCGCGGCGATTTCGGCCTCCGACAGCGCGGCGGGCATATAGACCTTGAGCACCTCGATTTCAGCGCTTTCCTTGTCCGCCAGGTCGGTGCGGCCAGCTTGCGTGAACTGCGAGAGGGAGTCCTTGCGCTGCTTGACCAGCTTTTCGATCACGGCCAGCACGGCGGTGTCGTCGAGTTCGATGCGCTCGTCCACTTCCTTTTGCTTGATGGCCGCCAGCAGCAGCCGGATGGTGCCGAGGCGATCGGTTTCGCGGGCCCGCATGGCGGCCTTCATGTCATCAGTGATACGGGCTTTGAGGGACATGGCAATTTTTCCAGGAAAGTGTGGGCGGGGACATTGCCGGCCGGGCGAAACGCGCCGGCCGTCGGACCGCCAATGCAAAAACCCGCCGGAGCCTTGCCCACAGCGGGTTTTGATGCAGAAGCGAAGGGTGCGTTCAGTACAGCTTCTTCGGCAGCATCTGGCTGCGGATGCGCTTGTAGTGGCGCTTCTCGGCGGCGGCCTTCTTGCGCTTGCGCTCGGCCGTCGGCTTTTCGTAAAACTCACGTGCCCGCAATTCAGTAATCAAGCCGTTCTTTTCGATGGTGCGCTTGAAACGACGCATGGCGACTTCAAACGGCTCGTTTTCTTTGAGGTGGATCGTGGTCATCTTGCTGAAATATGTAGCAGCTGTTGGCGGTTTTACGAAAGCTACAAGTGTAGCACACACACTGTCAAGCCCGCGCGGCGCAAATTTTCCGCCGTGCTGCCTAGGCCACTCCCGCCGTCGCGGCGCGTGCGTTTTCCGCAACGGCCTGGCCGGCAGCCACGCCCGATGCCCAGGCCCACTGGAAGTTGTAGCCACCCAGCCAGCCGGTCACATCGACCACCTCGCCGATGAAGTACAGGTTGGGCACCGTCCGGGCCATCATGGTGGCCGATGACAGAGCCCGGGTATCCACCCCGCCGAGCGTGACCTCGGCCTTGCGATAGCCCTCGGTCCCCGCCGGGATCAACTCCCAGCTGTTCAGCGCGGCCCCGAGCCGGCGCAGTGCCTTGTCCGGCATATCATGCAGGGGCTGCGCGCCGTTCAGGCCGGCAGCAGCGCACCAGGCATCGGCCAGGCGGGCCGGCAGGCGTTCGGCCAGCAGGTTGGCCAGGTGCTTGCGGCTGCTGCCCTTTTGCGCAAGCAGCCACTCACTTGCGTCGTTGCCGTCGAACAGGTCGATGGCGATGGGCGTGCCCGGCCGCCAGAAGCTGGAAATCTGCAGCACGGCAGGACCGGACAAACCGCGATGGGTCCACAGCAAGTCCTCACGGAAAGCGCCGGCCGTCTTGCCACCGCCCGTAGCGATATCGACCTCCATCGATACGCCGGCCAGCGGCGCGAATGGCGCCCAGCCCTGTCCGTCGAAGGTGAGCGGCACCAGCGCCGGACGCGTCTCGACCACGCCCAGGCCGAACTGGCGGGCGATGCGGTAGCCCAGGTCGGTGGCGCCGATCTTGGGAATGGAAAGTCCTCCGGTGGCCACCACCAGCGCACCGGCGCGGATTGGCCCATTCGCCGTCATCAGCAGGAAATCGTCGCCTTCGCGCCTGACCTCGTCCACGCTGCAGCCGGTGCGCCAGTGCACGCCGCCGGCGCCGCATTCGGCGCGCAGCATCTCGATCACCTGCTCGGCGCTATCGTTGCAGAAGAGCTGGCCGCGGTGCTTCTCGTGCCAGTCGATCTCATGGCGCCGCATCAGGTCGAGGAAGTCCTGTGGTGTATAGCGCGCCAGTGCCGAACGGCAGAAGTGCGGATTACCAGACAGGTAGTTGGCCGGCCCGGCCTGCAGGTTGGTGAAATTGCAGCGCCCGCCGCCCGAAATGCGGATTTTCTCTGCCAGCTTCGTGGCATGGTCGATCAGCACCACGCTGGCACCGCCCTGGCCCGCCACGGCGGCGCACATCATGCCGGCGGCCCCGGCGCCGAGCACTGCCACATCGAAGCGCCCTGCGCGCGCGCCAGCGTGGCCGGTCTGTGCGGTCTGCTTGCTGCCCATGTTTTTCTTGCCTACTCAATGCCCGCTGAAGAAGCGGCGATTGTAGCGAAAAGCAGGGCAATCGCCGCTGTGCTACCCTGCTGGCCTCACGCCAGGCTGCCGGCCCGATGGTCCGCCGCCCGCGCCAACCCCTTGATTTGCCGGCTTCCTCTGGTACCGGCCTTGGCTTCCCCCATGCTTGTCCTTGGCATCGAATCTTCCTGCGACGAAACCGGCCTCGCCCTTTATGACACCGAGGCCGGGCTGCTCGCCCACGCCCTGCATTCGCAGATCGCCATGCATCGCGACTACGGCGGCGTCGTGCCTGAACTCGCCTCCCGCGACCACATCCGCCGCGTGCTGCCACTGCTGCAGCAGATACTCGACGAAGCCGGCCGCACCCGCAGGGACATCGATGCGATCGCCTTCACGCAGGGGCCCGGCCTGGCCGGCGCATTGCTGGTGGGCGCGTCGGTGGCCAACGCCCTGGGCTTTGCCCTGAACGTGCCGATGCTGGGCGTGCACCATCTCGAGGGCCACCTGCTGTCGCCGCTGCTGACGCGCGATCCGCCGCCGTTCCCTTTCGTGGCCCTGCTGGTTTCCGGCGGGCACACGCAGTTGATGGAAGTGCGCGGCATCGGCGACTACGCCTTGCTGGGCGAAACGCTGGACGATGCCGCCGGCGAGGCCTTCGACAAGACCGCCAAGCTGCTGGGCCTGAGCTACCCTGGCGGCCCCGAAGTATCGCGGCTGGCCGAGTTCGGCACGCCCGGCGCGTATGCCCTGCCCCGCCCGATGCTGCATTCGGGCAATCTCGATTTCTCCTTTGCAGGCCTCAAGACGGCGGTGCTGACGCAAACCCGCAAGCTGGGCAACGTTTGCGAGCAGGACCGGGCCAACCTGGCGCGCTCCTTTGTCGACGCCATCGTCGACGTGCTGGCGGCCAAGTCCATGGCCGCGCTCAAGCAGACCGGGCATCGCCGGCTGGTGGTGGCCGGCGGCGTGGGCGCCAACCGGCAGCTGCGCGAGCGCCTGGACCAGCTGGGCGCGCAGAAGAAGATCCAGGTCTACTATCCGGACCTGGCCTTCTGTACCGACAACGGGGCCATGATCGCCTTTGCCGGCGCGATGCGGCTGCAGGCCGCGCCCGAACTGGCGCAGCACAGCTACGGCTATGGCGTGACGCCGCGCTGGGAACTGTCGGATATTCGCCTGCCGGCACGCTAGTCTTCCGCCGCAAAGTCAACAAAAAAGCCACCTTCGCGGTGGCTTTTTCTTTCTTGTTGGCTGAAGCGCCGGCTTAGCGCACCGTGCGCTTGTCGCGCTCGATCACGGCATAAGCGCTGTGGTTGTGGATGGACTCGAAATTCTCGGCCTCCAGCACATACGCCACGATGCGATCGTCCGCATTCAGGCGCATGGCGATGTCGCGCACCAGGTCCTCGACGAACTTGGGATTCTCGTAAGCGCGCTCGGTGACGAACTTCTCGTCCGGACGCTTGAGCAGGCCCCACAACTCGCACGAGGCTTCTTCCTCGGCCATGCGCACCAGCGCCTCCACGGGCAGGTCGCCCGCCAGCTCGACATTCATGGTGATATGCGAGCGCTGGTTGTGCGCGCCGTACTGCGAAATCTTCTTCGAGCACGGGCACAGGCTGGTGACCGGCACCAGGGCCTTCAGGAAGACCTTGGTGGCACCGCCGCGCACTTCACCGATCAGCGTGACTTCATAGTCCATCAACGATTGCACGCCCGACACCGGCGCGATCTTGTTGATGAAATAGGGGAAGGTGACTTCGATGCGCCCGGCCTCGGCCTCCAGCTTGACCAGCATCTTGTCCAGCAGCGAACGGAAGGTCGCCAGTTCGAGCGGCTCGCGTTCTTCCTCGAGCAAGGCGACGAAACGCGACATATGCGTGCCTTTCTGGTCGGCAGGCAGGTGCACGTCGAGGTTGAAGGTGCCTACCGTGGCCAGCACGCCGGCAGGTGTCTTCAGCGACAGGGGATAACGCACGCCCTTCACGCCCACCCGCTGGATCGGGATCTGGCGGGTATCGAGGCTCGACTGCACGTCGGGCATCACGAAGGCGGGATTGATGTCATTCATATTGGTCAGGTTTCCTCTACGGTCGCGGCATTTTTCGCAGTCAACCTTGCCGCGCAACGAGTGTGAAACCGCGGGCGAGGACATGGGATGCCTTCCCGCAGCTGCGAACACAGAACTTGCGATTCTAAGGGAAATTGCCTGGTGCTGCCCATGAACGGGCGATACCCGCACGAACCATGCGGTGATAGCGGCAGAACGACAGTCGTACGATGACGAAACGCGAAGATTGCAGGCGCGCCCGACTGCGGCGGGC
>NZ_JFJV02000154.1:22904-66132 GCF_000611145.1 Cupriavidus sp. SK-3
GATCAGGCCGCGCGCGTGGCGACCGCCGCCTGGGTCAGCTTGAAGCGCTCGCGCACGGAGTGCTCGATGCCCTTGGCGTCGAGCCCGCATTGCGACAGCAGGAAGGCCGGATCGCCATGGTCGACGAAGCGGTCGGGCAGGCCAAGCTGCAGCACCGGCACGGCGATGCCGGCGGCGGCCAGCGCTTCAAGCACCGCGCTGCCCGCGCCACCCATCACACAGCCTTCTTCGACAGTGACGAGATAGTCGTGCTCGTCCGCCAGCTTCTTCACCAGTTCTTCGTCGAGCGGCTTGACGAAGCGCATGTTGGCCACCGAAGCATCGAGCGCCTCGGCTGCGCCCAAAGCCGGGTGCAGCATCGAGCCGAACGCCAGGAAAGCCACGCGCTGGCCGGCGCGCGCGCCGCCGGTACGGCGCATCTCGCCCTTGCCGACCGGCAGCGCGGTGAGCGCGGCCTCGGTCGCCACACCGGCGCCGGCACCGCGCGGATAGCGCACGGCGGTCGGGCAGTCCTGCTGGAAGGCCGTGGTCAGCAACTGGCGGCATTCGTTCTCGTCGGCCGGCGTCATCACCATCATATTGGGGATGCAGCGCAGGAAGGCGATGTCGTATGCGCCGGCGTGGGTGGCGCCATCGGCGCCCACCAGGCCCGCACGGTCGAGCGCGAACACCACCGGCAGGTTCTGCAGCGCCACGTCGTGGATCAGCTGGTCATAGCCGCGCTGCAGGAAGGTGGAGTAGATCGCCAGCACCGGCTTGAGGCCTTCGCAGGCCAGGCCGCCCGCGAACGTCACGGCGTGCTGCTCGGCGATGCCCACATCGTAGTAACGATTCGGGAAGCGCTTTTCGAACTCCACCATGCCCGAGCCTTCGCGCATGGCGGGCGTCACGCCGACCAGCTTGGGATCGGCGGCAGCCATGTCGCACAGCCAGTCGCCGAACACCTGGGTATAGGTCTTGCGGGCCGGCTTGGGCGACGGACGGATGCCTTCAGCCGGGTTGAACTTGCCGGGACCGTGGTAGAGGATCGGGTCGGCTTCGGCCAGCTTGTAGCCCTGCCCTTTCTTGGTGACCACGTGCAAGAACTGCGGGCCGCCGCCCTCGAGGGCGCGCTGGCGGATGTTCTGCAGCGTCGGCACCAGCGACTCGAGGTCGTGGCCATCGATCGGGCCGATGTAGTTGAAGCCGAATTCCTCGAACAGCGTGGCCGGCACCACCATGCCCTTGGCATGTTCCTCGAAGCGCTTGGCGAACTCGAGCACCGGCGGGGCCACCGACAGCACCCGTTCGATGCCCTTCTTGGTGGCGGCATAGAACTTGCCGCTCATCAGCCGGGCCAGGTGGTTGTTGAGCGCACCGACCGGCGGCGAGATCGACATGTCGTTGTCGTTGAGCACCACCAGCAGCGGCAGGTCCTTGTAGACGCCGGCGTTGTTCATGGCTTCGAAGGCCATGCCGGCGGTCATCGCGCCATCGCCGATCACGGCGATGGAAACGCGCTTCTCGCCCAGCGTGCGGGCGCCCAGCGCCATGCCCAGCGCCGCCGAGATGGACGTGGAGGAATGCGCGGTGCCGAAGGTGTCGTATTCGCTTTCGCTGCGGCGCGGGAAACCCGAGATGCCGCCCCACTGGCGCAGCGAGTGCATGCGGTCGCGGCGCCCGGTCAGGATCTTGTGCGGATAGCTTTGGTGGCCAACGTCCCATACCACGCGGTCGTCCGGTGTATGGAAGACGTAGTGCAGCGCGATGGTCAGTTCGACCGTACCAAGGTTGGACGACAGGTGGCCGCCGGTTTGCGACACCGATTCGAGCACGTAGGCGCGGAGTTCGTCGGCCAACGTCTTAAGCTGGCGGCGGTCCAGCCGGCGGAGGGCTGCGGGGTCGTCTATAGTTTTGAGCAGTGCGTAGGTCATGATGTCCGTTCGGCGGCCGGATTCTTGTGCCCGGTTGTCGGTTTTCCTGCTTGTCAATTCAGCTCGCGCTCAATTCGAGCGCAGCACGATGAGATCGGCCAGTTCGGCCAGGCGTCCGGCGCGCGCGCCGAAGCCTGCCAGCGCCTCGTGCGCCGTGGTCCGGAGCTGCCCGGCCAGTTGGCGGGCAGGTTCGAGCCCCATCAACGACACATAGGTCGGCTTGTCATGGGCCGCGTCCTTGCCGGCGGTCTTGCCCAGCGTGGCGGTATCCGCGGTCACGTCGAGGATATCGTCCACCACCTGGAACGCGAGGCCCACGGCCGCGGCATAGCGGTCGAGCGCGGCCATGCCTGCCTCGTCCACCGTGCCGCAATAGGCGCCCATGCGCACGCTGGCCCGCAACAAGGCACCGGTCTTCATGCGGTGCATTGCCTCGAGTTCGCCCAGCGACATCGCCAGGCCGACATGCTGCAGGTCGATTGCCTGCCCGCCCGCCATGCCGACCGAGCCCGAGGCCCGGGCCAGCTCGGCCACGAGGCGCAAGCGCGCGGCGGCGTCCAGCGAGGCAAGCGACGCCGACTCGGCCAGCACCACAAATGCCTGCGTTTGCAGCGCGTCGCCCACCAGCAGCGCCGTCGCTTCATCGTAGGCCTTGTGCACAGTAGGACGGCCGCGACGCAAATCGTCATCGTCCATGCAGGGCATATCGTCGTGCACCAGCGAGTATGCGTGGATCATCTCCACCGCGCTGGCGGCCGCGTCGCAAGCCTCGGGCGCCGCACCGGCCACTTCGCCGGCCGCATGCACCAACAAGGGGCGCACACGCTTGCCGCCGCCGAGCACAGCATACCGCATGGCTTCGTGCAGCGTGCAAGGCACTGTTGCATTCGTGGGCAACGCGGCATCGAGCGCGGCCTCGGTCCTGGCGCCCTGGGCGCGCATCCAGGCGGCGAAATCGCCGGCTTCCACATTCTGGCGAGAGTCGCTCATTCCGCGTCTCCCTGGATGCCGGCTTCGGCGGGCATGGGCTTGAGGACGTCGCCTTCCAGCACCTTGACCTGCTGCTCCACGCGCTCGAGCATCTGTTGGCAGTACCGGACCAGTTCAGCCCCGCGCTTGTACGCCGCCAGCGAATCTTCCAGCGGCAATGCGCCACCTTCCATGCTGGCTACCAGCCCCTCCAGTTCGGCCATGGCGGCTTCGTAGGAGGCGGGCGGCGCGGAGGCGGACCGCTGGTCGGTCGCGGCCGGATCGGTCTGGGCCGGGGAGCTCGTTGTCTT
Organism: Cupriavidus sp. SK-3; assembly: GCF_000611145.1. Taxonomy (NCBI): domain Bacteria; kingdom Pseudomonadati; phylum Pseudomonadota; class Betaproteobacteria; order Burkholderiales; family Burkholderiaceae; genus Cupriavidus; species Cupriavidus sp. SK-3. The sequence continues at coordinate 26,098 of NZ_JFJV02000154.1, forward strand.
TGGCATTGCGGACATGGAATCTGGGGAAGCAGGGATTTTACGCCAAAGCGAGGCGATGCCCGCATCCCTTGCATAGGGGTGCCCCTCAGGCCGTTGTCCGAAAGTGACTTGTGCGCTTGGGTCGTCTTTCCGAATGCGCCCTGAACGGCACCCCCATGACGACCCGGGTCGACTTTTTCGCTAAAAAGGCAAAAAAATCAGTCCCTTAACTTTTTGCCTCGGGTACAATCCGCGGTTCGTCAGCGCGAACTAAATCCACTGGCCCGGAAGCGGACCAGGGCGCGGCTGACTGTCTTTCCCATATCGATTTCTTTTCGATGGTTGGGTTGTTCACTGCTTTCGCCTGTCATAGGGAGTGGGGATAATGTCCAATCTCAGCACCGCGCTGAAACTGGTGCCGGCTGATACGCAACTGCCCGTCAACGTCTACATCGACGAGGCACTGCACCAACAAGAACTGGAACTGCTGTTCAAGAAGGGCCCTGGCTATGTCGGCCATGAACTGATGATCCCCGAGCCGGGCGATTATCACGCGCTCGCGGCAGAGGACGAGGGCCGCATCCTGGTACGCAATGCCGACGGGATCGAGCTCATGTCCAACGTCTGCCGCCACCGGCAGGCCATCATGCTCAACGGCCGCGGCAATGCGAAAAACATTGTCTGCCCCTTGCACCGCTGGACCTACGACCTGAAGGGCGAACTGCTCGGCGCACCGCATTTCGCCGAGCAGCCGTGCGTCCACCTGAAACGCTCGCCGCTGCAAAACTGGAACGGCCTGCTGTTCGAGGGCGAGCGCGATGTGCGGGCCGACCTGGCGCGCCTGGGCGTGGCCGAGGACCTGAACTTCGACGGCTACCTGCTCGACCACGTCGAGATCCACGAGTGCAACTACAACTGGAAGACCTTCATCGAGGTCTATCTGGAGGACTACCACGTCGTACCGTTCCACCCGGGCCTGGGCAGCTTTGTCTCCTGCGACGACCTGAGCTGGGAGTTCGGCGACTGGCACAGCGTCCAGACGGTGGGACTGCATGCCGGCCTCAAGCGCCCCGGCAGCCCCACGTACCAGAAGTGGCATGAGGCTGTCCTGCGCTTCAACAACGGCGTGCTGCCCAAGTACGGCGCGATCTGGCTCACCTACTACCCCAACATCATGGTGGAGTGGTACCCGAACGTGCTGGTGATATCGACCCTGCACCCGCTCGGGCCGAACAAGACACGCAATGTCGTGGAGTTCTACTACCCCGAGGAAATCGTGCTGTTCGAGCGCGAGTTCGTCGAGGCGGAGCGCGCAGCGTATATGGAAACCTGCATCGAGGACGACGAGATCGCCGAGCGCATGGACGCCGGGCGCCGCGCACTGGCGAAGCGTGGCGTCAGCGAGACAGGACCCTACCAGTCGCCGATGGAAGACGGTATGCAGCACTTTCATGAATGGTATCGCCGCGCCATGTCCTTTACCGGCTGACCAGCGGGAAAAGGCTTTGCGGGCCGCACAGGCATCGCGGCGAACAAAACGGACCGCCCGGGCGGTCCGTTTTGCGTTTGGTGCGGTGCACTCGCGCTGCTACAATCGCCGCTTCCGGTGTGCGCCCGGCGCCTCGCCGCCCCTGCGCCGGCCATTCGCTTCGCGCGAAGCCTTTCGCGATGCCGCCCTGCTTGTCAATCACCAGGCGCGGCTCGCGCGCTGTTCATTCTTCCTTTCGCCCCGCCATGCAATCGCTCTGGATGCTGTTCGCCGCCTTCGCCTTTTCGTTGATGGGGGTAGGCGTCAAGCTGGCGTCCGAGTTCTATGCCACCGGCGAGATCGTGTTCTACCGCAGCCTGATCGGCGTGATCATCATGTGGACGGTGCTGGCTTCGTCGGGTACCTCGGTACGCACGCCGCATATGTCCATGCACATCAAGCGCAGCCTGTTCGGCGTGACCGCCCTGCTGCTGTGGTTCACCTCGATCACCATGCTGCCCCTGGCCACGGCGATGACCCTGAACTACATGTCGCCGGTCTGGATCGCGCTGATCCTGGGCGCCGGCGCCGCGCTGGCGGGCACAGGCGGCGCAGACCGCAAGCTGATCGGCGCCATCCTGATGTCGTTCGCCGGCGTGCTGTGCCTGCTGCAGCCGTCCGTCGGCCACAACCAGCTCACCGGCGGCCTGATCGGACTTATCTCCGGCATCTTCACCGCGCTGGCCTATGTCGAGGTGCGCCAGCTCGGCCAGCTGGGCGAGCCCGAAGGGCGCATCGTGTTCTATTTCTCGGCAGTCGGGATGGTGGTGGGCCTGGCCTGGATGCTGCTCACCGGCCCAAGCGCCCACACCTGGCATGGGGCGGGCCTGCTGCTGGCCATCGGCATCCTTGCCACGCTCGGGCAGACCGCGATGACGCGCGCCTACAAGCGCGGCAACACGCTGCTCACCGCCAACCTGCAATACGCCGGCATTGTGTTCTCCAGCTTCTGGGGCATGATCATCTGGCGCGACCAGCTCAACTGGCTGTCCTGGGTAGGCATGGCGCTGATCATCGCGAGCGGCATCGCCACCACCCTGACCCGGGCCCGCGAAAGCTCCAACAAGCAGCCGACCGCCGATACCCCGGTCAAGTCCCCCGAGGCGGAAGTGCACCCCGAGGTGTAGCATCCAAGGTGGCGAACGGTGCTCACCCGCCGATGCCGCACAGCCCTCCCAACCCAAGGTTATGCCATGTTCACCACCCTGATCTCCAGCCAGGACCTGCGCGCGCTGCGCGAAGACAGCAGCCGCCACAGCGTCGTGATTGACTGCAGCTTCGACCTGGCCAACCCCGCCGCCGGACGCGATGCCTACCATGTGGGCCACCTGCCGGGCGCCTTATACCTGCACCTGGACAACGAATTGTCCGGCGAGAAGACGGGGAGCAACGGCCGCCACCCCTTGCCCGATCCCAATACGCTGGCCGCGCGCCTGCGCGCGCTCGGCGTGAATGAAGACACCCAGGTCATCGCCTACGATGCGCAGGGCGGCATGTACGCGGCACGCGCCTGGTGGCTGCTGCGCTGGCTGGGCCACGGCGCGGTGGCGGTACTGGATGGCGGCAAGAACGCATGGGTGGCGGCCGGCCTGCCGCTCGAGGCCGGCAATACGCCAGACCCCGAAACGCCCGGCAACCTGATACGCAAGGCCTCGCTGGTGCCCACGGTGGATGCCGACGCAGTGCTGGCCAACCTGGCAAACCCGAAGCGGCTGGTGGTGGATGCCCGCGCAGCGGACCGTTTCCGCGGCGAGAACGAAACGCTCGACCCCGTCGGCGGGCATATCCCCGGCGCGGTCAACCGCTTCTTCAAGGACAACCTGGAAGGCAACGGCAGCTTCAAGCCGGCCGCCGCGCTGAAGCAGGAGTTCGGCCAGGTGCTGGGCGGCACGCCGGCCAGCGAGGCGGTCATGCAATGCGGCTCGGGCGTGACCGCCTGCCACAACCTGCTGGCGCTGGAGGTGGCGGGCTTGCCGGGCGCCGCGCTCTATCCGGGCTCCTGGAGCGAGTGGTGCGCCGACCCGGCCCGGCCGGTGGCAAGCGGCGCCTGAACGCGGGCGGCTTGCGCCGCCCAGGCTTCCTTATCTGGCGGAAGCCGCCACGCCGTGCGCATGGGCATGGCCATGCGCCTCGTGCACGCCATTGGTGATGAAGAAGATCGCGCAGATCCCGGTGGCCACCAGCACCACCTGGATGATCGACTCGCGCCAGCGCGGCTTGCGCTGCATCTGCGGCATCAGGTCGCTGACGGCAATATAGACGAAGCTGCTCGATGCGATCACCAGCACGTAGGGAATCCAGCCGCTCATCTGGTCGAGCAGGAAGTAACCCACCACGCCGCCGGCAATGGCAGCCAGGCTGGACAGCAGGTTGAAGGCAAAGGCGCGCGCCTTGGAGAACCCCGCGTTGAGCAACACGATGAAATCGCCAACTTCCTGCGGGATCTCGTGGGCGGCAATGGCCAGCGCGGTGACCAGGCCGATATGCGGATCGGCCAGGAAAGCGGCGGCGATCACGATGCCATCGGCAAAGTTGTGGAAGGTATCGCCCACCAGGATGGCCATGCCGCTGCGGCCGGCTTCCTCGCGGTCGTGGCCGTGATGGTGGTGGTGCCCGTCGCCTTCGTGATGGTGCGAGTGGCGCAGCAGCGCCACCTTCTCCAGCAGGAAGAAGCCGAGCAGGCCGGCCAGCAGGGTGCCGAACAAGGCACGCGGATCGGCGCCCGATTCGAAGGCCTCCGGCAGGGAATGCAGCAGGGCCGTGGCCAGCAGCACGCCGACCGAGAAGCTCACCATGCGCTCGACCACGCGCGAGGCTACCGTCAGCGACAGCAGCGCCGCCCCCAGGATACTGCCCACCCCCGAGATGGTGGCGGCAAGCAGGATGTAGACAAGCGTGGAATGGATGATGGGCTCCCGGGACCGGCTATCCGCTCAACAGTAGCGGCACCGACCTTAGACGCAACACTGTTGCAAGAAACGAAGCACGCATTGTACGTAGATTGGCGCCGACTTTGCAAATCCTGCGGCACAAGCCGTATTTGCCGCTCGCTCCGCCGGCGCCAGGATTCAACGCAAGCTATCGCACCGCCCTACACACCGTGTTGCTTGAACCACGCCAGGCAGCGCTGCCAGCCATCCTTGGCGTCGGCTTCCCGGTAGCTGGGCCGGTAGTCGGCATTGAAGGCATGGCCGGATTCCGGATAGACCACGAAGGTGGAGGCCTTGGCAAAGGGATCGCTCGATGCCGCCAGCGTCGCCTTCATTTTCTCGACCTGTTCCTGCGTGATGCCAGTGTCCTTTCCGCCATAGAGGCCCAGCACCGGCACCTTGAGCTGGCCGGCCAGGTCGATCGGATTCCTGGGCTTGACCGGGGTCGGCTCGCCCACCAGCTGGCCATACCAGGCCACGCCCGCCTTGACCTGCTGACTATGCGCGGCGTACAGCCAGGTGATGCGTCCGCCCCAGCAAAAACCGGTGATGGCCAGTCTGCTGGCATTGCCGCCGTTGGCCTTGGCCCAGGCCACCGCTGCGTCGAGATCGCCCATGACCTGCTCATCCGGTACCTTGGAGATCAGCTTGGACTGCAGTTCCTGGATGGTGCCGAAGCTGCTGGGATCGCCCTGGCGCGCGAATAGCTCCGGCGCGATGGCGAGGTAGCCCAGCTTGGCGAAGCGCCGGCAGATATCGGCGATATGTTCGTGCACGCCGAAGATCTCGCTCACCACCAGTATCACCGGCAGGTTGGTCTTGCCTTCCGGCTGGGCGCGATAGGCCGGCATATTGAAGCCGCCCGAGGCAATGGTGACCTCGCCGGCGGTAAGGCCGGCGAAATCGGTCTTGATGGCCTGCGCCATCACGGGCAAGGCGGCCGCGGCAAATGCCGAGCCCAGCGCTGTCTTGACGAAGGCGCGGCGGTCATAGGACTGGCCGGGTACGAGGCTTTCCACTTCTGGCTTCAGCATGCGGTCTCCTGTTTGGCTTGGATGGCGAATCTGGGTGGGCAAGACATGGGGCGGCGCTGCCGGTCGATACTGGCAGCGCCGGGAGTCCGATTCTAAGCAAACATGGAGTTCAGCGCACGCGGCCGGCAAGAGGGGCGAACCTCGCCCTTGCGCGGCTCATGCGGCTCAGCTTAGTGCAGCTTGACGCGCGGGCTGGTCTTGCTGCGCAGCCAGTGGGTCACGGTATCCAGTCCCATGCCCACGGCACCGTGCAGCGCCATGACATGCATGCGGTACAAGGAGGTGTACATCACCCGGGCCATGAGGCCTTCGATGAACATCGAGCCGCCGATCAGGCCGCCCATCAGGCTGCCGACCGCGCTGAAGTGCCCCAGCGACACCAGCGAGCCCAGATCCTTGAAGGCGAACGACGGCAGCGGCTTGCCGGACAGCCGCGCGCGCAGCGCGTTGTAGAGGAACACGGCTTGCTGGTGCGCGGCCTGGGCACGCGGCGGGACGGCGCCCTGTTTCTCGGGCCAGGGGCAGCTGGCGCAATCGCCGAAGGCGAAGATATCGGGATCGGCTTCGCTTTGCAGGGTGGGCTTGACCACGATCTGCCCCATCCGGCTCACCGGCAGGCCAAGCGTGGAAAGCACCGGCGGCGCGGTGATGCCGGCGGCCCACACCGTCAGGTCGGCATCGATGTGCTTGCCGCTGGCGGTCAGCACCGCATCCTCCGTGACCTCGGTGACGCGCTCGGCGGTGAGTACCTCGATGTCGAGCTTGCGCAGCAGCTTGGTGGTCTCGGTGGACACCCGCTCGGAAAGCGCGGGCAGGATGCGCGGGCCGGCCTCGACCACGTGGATGCGCACGTCGCGGCGCGGATCCAGCTGATGCAGCCCGTAGGCGCTGAGCACATGCGCGGTATTGCGCAACTCGGCCGAGAGTTCGACGCCCGTGGCGCCGGCCCCGATGATGGCGACATCCACGCGCGGGCGGCCGTCGTCGCCGATGCGCCCGCGTCCGTTCTGGGCGCGCACGCAGGCCGAGATCAGCTTGCGGCGGAAGCGTTCCGCCTGGTCCACGGTGTCGAGCGCGATGGCGTTGTCCGCGGCGCCGGGCACGCCAAAGAAATGCGTCACGCAGCCGATGGCCAGTACCAGGGTGTCGTAGGGCAGTTCGCGCGCGGGCAGCAGTTCCGTGCCGTCGAGGTCGACGCAGGCCGCCACCGCGATGGTCTTGCGGGTGCGGTCGATGCCGGTCAGCTCGCCTTGCTGGAACTCGAAATGGTGCCAGCGCGCCTGCGCTACGTATTCCAGCTGATGGGTGTGGGGATCCATGCTGCCGGCGGCGACTTCATGCAGCAGCGGTTTCCAGATATGCGTGGGGGAGCGGTCCACCAGTACCACCTGCGCGGCCCCGCTCTTGCCGAGCTTGTCGCCCAGCCGCGTGACCAGTTCCAGACCGCCTGCTCCTCCTCCGACTACGATGATGCGATGCGCCCTTCCCTCTGTGCTCATGATCTACCCAGTGTCGTCGATATTCTTTTGCGGGGCCTGACGCGAGCCAGTGACCCCGGCTTTCCGCCAGTCTGCTGCACAGCAGCAAGACTGGCAAGACGCCAATCACCGATTCAGCGGTCGCTTCAATCGGAACCAGAATGCAGGAATAGCGGGACGGGGGCAATCCCGGAGCGGCCCCAGGGGCCGCCCCGTGCGTTTAGTGCGCCTCCTCCCAGTTGCTGCCGGCACCGACCTCGGCCACCAGCGGCACGCGCAGCTCAGCCACCGAGCACATCAGCTCCGGCAGCTTCACCTTGACCAGTTCCAGCTCGGCCTGCGGTACTTCCAGCACCAGTTCATCGTGTACCTGCATCACCTGGCGCGTACCCAGGCCGTCGCGCTCAAGCCAGTTCTGCACGGCGATCATGGACAGCTTGATCAGGTCGGCGGCGGTGCCCTGCATCGGCGCATTGATGGCAGCCCGCTCGGCGCCCTGGCGGCGCGGGCCGTTGCCGCCATTGATATCCGGCAGCCACAGGCGGCGGCCGAACACGGTCTCGACGAAGCCCTGCTCGCGCGCGGTCTGCCGCGTTTCTTCCATGTACCGCGCCACGCCGGGGTAGCGCATGAAATAACGGTCGATATAGTGCTTGGCCGCCTCGCGCTCGATGCCGAGGTTGCTGGCCAGGCCAAATGCGCTCATGCCGTAGATCAGGCCGAAATTGATGACCTTGGCGTAGCGGCGCTGCTCGCTGCTGACCGCATCCGTGCTGACGCCGAAGATCTCGGCCGCGGTGGCGCGGTGCACGTCCTCGCCTTCGGCGAACGAGCGCATCAGGTTCTCGTCGCCCGAGATATGGGCCATGATGCGCAGCTCGATCTGCGAATAATCGGCCGACACGATCACATTGCCGGGGGCGGCGATGAAGGCCTCCCGGATGCGGCGGCCTTCCTCGGTGCGCACCGGGATGTTCTGCAGGTTGGGCTCGGTCGAAGCCAGCCGGCCGGTCACCGCGGTGGTTTGCCCATAGCTCGTATGCACGCGCCCGGTGGCCGGGTTGACCATCTTGGGCAGCTTGTCGGTATAGGTGGACTTGAGCTTGGCCAGGCCACGGTAGTCCAGCAGCAGCTTGGGCAGCGGGTAATCCTCGGCCAGCTTCTGCAGCACTTCTTCGTCGGTGGAAGGCGCGCCGCTGGCGGTCTTCTTGACCACCGGCAGCTTCATCTGGCCGAACAGGATCTCGCCGATCTGCTTGGGCGAGCCAAGGTTGAAGGGCTGGCCCGCGGCCTCGTAGGCGGCTTGCTCCAGCTCCAGCATGCGCTGGCCGAGTTGCGCGCTCTGTGCGCCCAGGCGGTCGGAATCGATCAGCACGCCGTTGCGCTCGATCTTCTGCAGCACCACGGAAACCGGCATCTCGATCTGCTCGTAGACGTAGCGCACGCCCTGCAAGGCCTCCACCTGCGGATACATGTTGCGGTGCAGGCGCAGCGTGACGTCGGCGTCCTCGGCGGCGTATTCGGTGGCGCGCGCAATGTCGATCTGGTCGAAGCCGATCTGGCTGGCGCCCTTGCCGCACACTTCCTCGTAGCTGATGGTCTTGAGGCCGAGCAGACGCTCGGCCAAGCTGTCCATGCCGTGGTTGCGGTGGGACGCCAGCACGTAGCTCTGCAGCATGGTGTCATGCGCGATGCCACGGAAATTCACGCCGTGGTTGGCGAAAACATGCGAGTCGTATTTCAGGTTCTGGCCTACCTTTGCGCGCGACGGATCCTCCAGCCAGGCACGCATGCGCTCCAGCACGGCCTCGCGCCCGAGCTGGCCGTTGGCCTCCAGGCCGACCACATCGGGGCCGCGGTGGGCAACCGGGATATAGCAGGCTTCGCCCGGCTCGATCGACAGCGAGATGCCGACGAGTTGCGCCTGCATCGGGTCCAGCGAGGTGGTCTCGGTGTCGATGGACACCAGCGGCGCGGTTTCGATGCGCCGCATCCAGGCTTCCAGCGCCGCCTCGGTCGCCACGGTTTCGTAGCGGATCTGCGCGGGCGCCGGGGCGTCGTCGAACAGACCGCCCTGGGCCGGGCCCGCCTCTGCCGCCGCCGTACCGCCGGCAGCGGGCTGCGCCGCGCTGGCGCGCGCCTGGGCACGGGGGTTCGGCAGGCTTTCACCGGTCGCCTCGCGCAGCCAGGTCTTGAAGCCATAGCGCGCAAAGAAATCGATCAGCTTTTCCTTGTCCTCGCCGCTTTCCCTGAGCTGGTGGAAATCGGCCAGCGAGCTCTTCAGGTCGCAGTCGGTCTTGACCGTCACCAGCTCGCGCGCCTTGGGCAGCCACTCCAGCGTGTTGCGCAGGTTCTCGCCCACCACGCCCTTGATGCCGGCGGCGCCGACCATGATGTCGTCGAGCGTACCGTATTCGGTGAGCCATTTGACCGCCGTCTTGGGGCCGACCTTGGGTACGCCGGGCACGTTGTCCACCGCATCGCCGATCAGCGAGAGGTAGTCGACGATGCGCGCCGGCGGCACGCCGAACTTGGCCACGACGCCGGGCGGGTCGAGCACTTCGCCGCTCATGGTGTTGACCAGGGTGACATGGTCGTCGACCAGCTGGGCCAGGTCCTTGTCGCCGGTGGAGACCACCGTGCGCATGCCTTCGGCGGTAGCCTGGCGGGCCAGCGTGCCGATCACGTCGTCGGCCTCCACGCCCTCCACCACCACGATCGGCCAGCCCAGCGCGCGCACCGCCTCGTGGATCGGCTCGATCTGCCTGGCAAGGTCTTCGGGCATCGACGGGCGATGCTCCTTGTAGGCAGGATAAAGATCGTCGCGGAAGGTCTTACCCTTGGCGTCGAACACGCAAGCGCTATACTCTGCCGGGAAATCGTTGCGCAGCTTGCGCAGCATATTGATCATGCCGTAGATTGCCCCTGTGGGCAGCCCCTCCCCGTTCCTCAGATCCGGCAGGGCGTGATACGCGCGATACAAATAGCTCGACCCATCGACGAGCAAGAGTGTTTTTGGACTATCCGACATTCCCATGGACTCAAAATTGACTGGTGCCGCCGCAGGCGGTGCGAACGCCGCCCCCCTCTCCGACGCAGCCGGCGCCGAAAACCCGGCGGCGACCCTCAAGCAGGCCGCGGAAGGCAGTATTACCACCGCGGCCGATATGGACGTGAACGTGACGGTCAGCACTGCCGCCGAAGGCCCGGGAGATACGGCTCCCGCCTCCGGCATCCGCGCCAACCCACGCAAGATGATTCCCAGCCTGCGTGCGCTGGCCGACGAAGACCGCGCGACTGCAAAGAAGGCGCGCGCCTCGTGGCAAATGTTCACGATTATGGCAGAGTTCATCGAGGCGACCGAGTACCTTTCGGAGATCCGCCCGGCCGTCTCGATCTACGGCAGCGCGCGCCTGCGCGAGGATTCCCCCTACTACCAGCGCACCATCGAGATCGCCCGGCTGTTCTCCGACGCCGGCTTCGCGGTCATCTCGGGCGGCGGCCCGGGCATCATGGAAGCGGCCAACAAGGGCGCCCACGCAGGCAAATCGGCCAGCGTCGGCCTGAACATCGAGCTTCCGCACGAGCAGCAAGGCAATCCGTACCAGGACATCGCCATGCGCTTTCGCCACTTCTTCACGCGCAAGGTGACCTTCGTCAAGAATTCGGACGCCTTTATCGTGATGCCGGGCGGCTTCGGCACGCTCGACGAGCTGGCCGAAGTGCTGACCCTGGTGCAGACCGGCAAGTCCCGTGCCGTGCCGGTGGTGCTGTTCGGCAGCCGTTTCTGGAAGGGCCTGCTCGACTGGTTCCGCTTCACGCTGCTGCCGATGGGCCTGATCGCCGAGCATGACCTCGACCTGATGAAGATCGTCGACGAGCCGCATGAAGTGCTCGAAGCGGTCTATGAGTACTACGAGCAGCGCGGCGGCGACAACCCGATCCCGCCCAAGGAAGAGATGTTCTACCTGTAAGCAGGGCTTGCACCGGGGCCGCCCGCCCTTCCGGAGCCGCAAGGCCCCGGAGGCGGCATGTTGCACCGCCGGCCGACAGCCCCCGCCATTTCCGGACCCGTGCTTGGGCGGCCGCCTCTTAAAGGTGGCCGCCGGGTCACCGCAAGGGGCCCGGCGCGGGCAGGAATTGCTAGAATGGAAGCCTGACACACTGCCAAAGCCCGGCGCCGCCGGACTGCAGCGCCATTCGTGGTGCAGCATGCCCAGAGCCTGCAGCACTGCACAGGAGCCTTCAATGACCTCCCCCACTCTCCTGGCCACCGCACGCGCGGAAGAGCCGGAGCCGTTCCCGGCCGCCGCCCGCGCGCTGGGTTTTGCAGCCCTGCTGGCGCTTTGCGCCCCCGCTGCGGTGATGGCGCAGCCGAACACCGAGCAGGCGGGCGGCGCCCTGACCCAGCAAGAGCTGAACCAGATCAATAACCGGCCGATCACCACGCCGGCCAAGACCCAGCTGAACCAGCCGCGCGAACCGAGCTTCCAGCTCAATGAGCGGGATGGCACTCAGGTCCGGGAATACAAGAACAAGGGCCAGGCCACCGATATCGAGGTCAAGTCCGGCATGGGCACCAAGTACCAGATGAGCAAGCCGGAAGACAGCTCGCCGAAGATCCGGGACCATGACACGAACCGCGTACCATCAGTCAAGGTGCTGCAATTCTGAGCACCGGCGCGCCGGGTTTTAGCACCCCGGCTCCCGGGCCCCTGGTTTTCGCTGTCTGCTTTCTGCTTCTTGTTTTCTGATTTCTGATTTCCCACGACCCCGCCAGACGATCACGGCGGGGCCGCGCCGGCGTTTCCGGCATCCATGCCGCGAGAGCCAAGCTTGCTTGCGCCCGCCGCCATCCGTTTCGATTCAAAAAAAGAGTATGGCCGTATTCACCACGGTCTCGCCGGACGAGATCGCCAGTTGGCTCCTTGATTACAACCTGGGCGAAATGCGCAATTTGCGCGGCATTGCCTCGGGCATCGAGAACAGCAATTTCTTCCTGACCATGGAGCAGGATGGCTGCACGCATGAATATGTGCTGACCATCTTCGAGCGCCTGACGTTTGAGCAGTTGCCGTATTACCTGCACCTGATGGCCCACCTGGCGGCGCACGGCATCCGCGTGCCGGCCCCGGTCCCGGACCGCAGCGGCGAAATCCTGCGTACCCTCAAGGGCAAGCCGGCCACCATCGTCACGCGCCTGCCGGGTGGCTCGCAGCTGGCCCCCGGGGCCGGGCATTGCGCGGAAGTGGGCGACATGCTTGCCCGCATGCACCTTGCCGGCCAGAGCTATCCGCGCCAGCAGCCGAACCTGCGCAGCCTGCCCTGGTGGCAACAGACGGAGGGCGAGATCCTGCCTTTCCTGAATGCCGGCCAGCAAGCGCTGCTGCGGCAGGAACTCGCCCACCAGACCGCATTCTTCGGCAGCACCGCTTACGCGGCGTTGCCGGGCGGCCCCTGCCATTGCGACCTGTTCCGCGACAATGCGCTGTTCGAGGACGACCAGGGCGGCCAGGACAAGCTGGGCGGCTTCTTCGACTTCTACTTCGCCGGCAACGACAAGTGGCTGTTCGACCTGGCGGTCACCGTCAATGACTGGTGCATCGACCTGGCCACCGGCACGCTCGACGATGCCCGCGTCCAGGCCTTGCTGCGGGCTTATCATGCTGTGAGACCGCTGGGGCCCACCGAGGCGCAGCACTGGCGCGACATGCTGCGCGCCGGCGCGCTGCGTTTCTGGATTTCCCGGCTGTGGGACTTCTACCTGCCGCGCGAGGCCGACATGCTGCAACCGCACGACCCAACCCATTTCGAACGCATCCTGCGCCGGCGCATCGAAGCCGCCGCGCTGCCCTGGACCTGACCGTCATGCAATTACTGGAAGTCTCCGCCAAGGAAGGTTATGTCTGGTTCCGCCAGGGTGTCTGGCTGTTCCGCAAGAACCCGCTCGCCTTCCTGATGCTGTTGTTTGTCTACCTGATCGCCGCGCAACTCGCGGTGTTCGTGCCGCTGATCGGCATCATCGCGCTGCTGGTGGTCACGCCTGGCCTGTCGGTCGGCATCATGACCGCCTGCCGCGAGGTGATTCTGAACAAGCGCGTGCTGCCCACCGTGCTATTGGCCGGTTTCCGCGGCAATGGCAAACAGGCCAGCCGCAACCTGCTGGTGTTGGGCGGTATCTATGCGGGGCTGGTGTTCGTGCTGAGCCTGATCGCGGGCAGCCTGGTGGATATCAGCACACTGGTGCCCATCCTGCTCAAGGAAGAAGCGCCGTCGGCCGAGGCCGTGCGCCAGCTCTACTTCGCGCTGATGATCGGCGCCGCGCTGTACACGCCGATTGCCATGCTGTTCTGGTTTGCCCCCCTGCTCACGGCCTGGCACAACGTGCCGCCGGTCAAGGCGCTGTTCTTCAGCTGGACCGCGTGCTGGCGCAACCGTGGCGCGTTCCTGGCCTACGGCGTGGTGTTCGCGGTATTGCTGGTGGCGGTGCCTTTTTTCCTCGAGGCGTTGTTCGGCGCGCTGGGGGCCGAAGCGGTGCTGTCCTTCCTGGTCACGCCGTATTCGCTGCTGATGCTGGCGATCATGTATTGCTCGTTCTACGCCACCTACCGCGGCTGCTTCAATGTGGTGCCGGAGCAAGCGGCGGGCAGGACGGACGTGGCCGCCTGAAGACCTGACGGCTGGCGCCGGCCCAGGCGTGACCTGCCCCTGTCACGCGGCCGGCAGGTCGAACAACCGCGCCGCATTGCGGTCCGGCGCTGCGGCCAGCGGCCCCAGCCACTCCCATACCTTGCGCTGCAGGCCGCCATAGTCGGCCTCGGCCTCGTGATTGGTCCACGGCCAGTCCGATCCCCATAGCAGGCCTTGCTCGCCCAGGCAGTGGTGCCAGCCGGCCACCACGCCCCGCAAGTCGGCCGCCACGCGATACGGCGCGCTCAGCTTGACATAGACCTCCCTCTGCCCGCGCCACTGCGCGGCACAGGCCAGCATCGGCGCATCGCCCCGCGCACCGGCCGCCGGCTTGCCGAAATGATCCAGCACCAGCGCAATCGGCACCGCAGGCAGCCAGGCCTGCAACTCGTGCAACCGGCCGGGATCGGTGTGCAACTCCAGGTGCCAGCCCAGCGCGTGGGCCGCCTCCAGCAGCGCAGGCCAGCGTGCATCACGCCATGATGCGTCTGCGTGCCGTCCCACCATATTCCAGCGCAGGCCGCGCACGCCCAGTCCATGCAGGCGCGCCAGCTCGCCAACGGACACCGCCGGGCCTAGCACGCAAACACCTCGCAGCGCGGGCGAAGCCGCCAGCGCCGCCTCCAGTTCGCTGTTGTCGCTGCCAAAGAAACTCGGCTGCACCACCACGCCCGCGCGCACGCCGTGCGCGCCGGAGATGGCTTGCCACTGCGCCAGGCTGGCGCCGTAGGCAGGCCGGTAGCGCGCACCGCCCACGGCGGGGGCATCTGCGGAAAACACGTGGAAATGGGTATCGATCTGGAACATGTTCTGGCCCGGGGGACGGCGCATGCCGCGCATGGATGGTAGCGCCTGCCACCTTGCGCCGGCCAGGCGCGCGGTGGTTGACACCAGTGCCCCTCCATTCTATGCTCTAGTCCTATAGATGACTAGATACCTCGGCGATGCACATCGGCCGGGGCACGCACCCCGGAGACACGAATGCCCGACCGCTCCACCCTGCCCGCCCCGACGGGAACCGGCCTTGACGCCTCGCCCGCCAGCCTGGCCGCGCCACGCTGGGCTCGCATCGCGACCGCGCTCAAGGGCCGCATCCTGGCCGGCGAATGGACTTCCGGCACCGCCATTGCGGCGGAGAGCGCGCTGGCGGAGCACTACGGCGTGGCGCTGGGCACCATGCGCGCCGCCATCCAGGCGCTTGTGGACGAAGGCCTGCTGGAACGCGTGCATGGCCGCGGCACCTTCGTGCGCGGCGCGCTGACGGGCGCCACCATGGCGCGGTTCTTCCGCTTTGGCGATGCCGGCTCGGAGATTCCGGAGTCGCGCATCGTGTCGCTGCGCACGCTGGCTGCCCCGGCGGATGTAGCGGCGCAGCTTGGGCTGGCAACGGGCGCGGCAGTGCTGCGCGTAATGCGCCAGCGCGGCTGGGAAGGCCAGGTCCGGCTGCTGGAGACCATCTGGCTGCCGGCGGCGCTGTTCAGCGAACTGGCCACCCTCAAGCCCGCCGAGTTCGCTCCCCTGCTCTACCCGATGTATGCCGAGCGCTGTGGGGTCACGGTCGGCCGCGCCGTCGACGACTTGCGCTTCACCCGGCTTGGCGCGCGCGAGGCCGCCCAGCTGGCCTTGCCGGAGGGCCATCCGGCGCTGGCGGTCAGCCGCGTTGCCTTCGACCTGGCGGGGCGGCGTGTGGAGTTCCGCCAGACGCTGGGCAATGCTGACGATTTCCACTATCGCGCCGAGGTTCGCTGAACCGCCCGAGAGCGCGCCGCCGCAAGCGCGGGCCGGCGCAGCTTTCCATACCGATACCTACCCGAGGAGACCCATGCGATTCCCAACCCGTCTTTGCGCCAGCGCCCTGTGCTGGCTCGCCGCCGGCGCCAGCGGCTTTGCGCACGCGCAGGCCTGGCCTGCCGCCAAACCCATCCGGCTGGTGGTCACCTACGCGCCCGGCGGCGGCGCCGACACCATGGCCCGCATGATCTCGCCGCGCCTGGGCCAGGAACTGGGCCAGACCATCGTGGTCGACAACCGGCCAGGCGCGGGCGGCCAGATCGGCACGGACCTGGTGGCCAAATCGGCGCCGGATGGCTACACGGTGTTGCTCGATGCCGCGTCGTTCGCGGCCAACCCGTCGCTCTACAAGCGGCTGCCCTACGATCCGGTCAAGTCCTTCGTCCCGGTCTCGGTGCTGGCGCTTTATCCCAATATGCTGGTGGTGAATCCGAAGTTCCCGGCCAAGTCCACGCAGGAGCTGGTCGCGATGGCCCGCGCCAAGCCGGGCAGCATTGCCTATGCGTCATCGGGCAACGGCTCGGCCCAGCACCTGGCGGGCGCGCTGTTCGCGCAGCGCATGAAACTGGACTTGCTGCATGTGCCGTACAAGGGCGGCGGCCCCGCCATGGCCGATGTGATTGCCGGGCAGGTGCCGGTGTTTTTTGCCAATACAGCCTCCGGCCTGCAACATGTGCGCGCCGGCAAGCTGCGTGTGCTCGGCGTGACCGGCGCCAGGCGCACACCCATCCTGCCGGACACGCCGACGCTGGCCGAGTCAGGCGTGCCGCAATATGAAGTCTACGAGTGGAATGGCGTGTTCCTGCCGGCAGGCACGCCGCCGGAGATCGTCAAGCGCTTGTCGGATGCGATCCGCAAGGTCATCAACCTGCCTGAGAACCGCGAGCGCGTGACCAGCCTGGGCGGGGAGATCGTGGCCGGCACGCCGGCCGAGGCGGCAAAGTTCATCCAGGCCCAGACGACCGAATGGGCCAAGGTGATCAGGGAAGGCAACATCCAGCTGGACTAGCCGCCTCCCTGATCGCCAGGCCGTTCAGTCGATCGGGTCCAGCTTGGCCACCGACAGCACCAGCCACTTGGCGCCGTGGCGCTTGAAATTGATATTGGCGCGCGCCCCCTCGCCCTCGCCTTCCAGCCCGGTGATCACCCCCTCCCCGAACTTGTTGTGGAAGACGCTCTGGCCGATGCGCAGGCCCGCGCCGGCCTGGCGCTTGGCGTCGGCATAACCGTTGCCGGTGTCCATGCCGCCGGTGGGCTGGGTGCCCGAGTAGGGCACGTCCTCCGCCCGCTTGAACCAGTCACGGCCCCAGCCGCCTTCGCTCTGCTGGCGGCGCTGCTGGGTGCCGCCGCCATAGGCCTGCGCCGGCGGCATGAGCCACTTCAGCGATGCGTCGGGCAGCTCCTCGAAGAAGCGCGACCGCACGTGGTAACGCATCTGCCCGTGCAGCACGCGGCTTTGCGCGAACGAGAGGTAGAGCCGTTCGCGCGCGCGCGTGATCGCCACGTACATCAGGCGGCGCTCTTCCTCCAGCCCGTCGGATTCCTTGGCGCTGTTCTCGTGCGGGAACAGGCCTTCTTCCAGCCCGGTAATAAAGACCGCGTTGAACTCCAGCCCCTTGGCGGCATGCACCGTCATCATCTGCACCGCATCCTGGCCGGCCTGGGCCTGGTTGTCGCCGGCTTCCAGCGAGGCATGGGTGAGGAAGGCCACCAGCGGCGTCATCACGGCCGGCAGCGCTTCGGGATCGAGCACCTGCTGGACCTGGTCGCCGTCGGCCAGCGCCGGCAACTGCGCGCCCTCGCGCCCGACCGGGATCGCGCTGGCCAGCGCGTCCAGCCCGTAGCCCTCTTCCGTCACGAACGCCTGCGCCGCCGTCACCAGTTCCTGCAAGTTCTCGATGCGGTCCTGGCCTTCTTTCTCGCCGCGATAGTAGTTGATCAGGCCGCTGGTGTTGGTCACGTACTCCACCGTCTCCGGCAGCGTCATGCGGCGCGTCTCGGCACGCATCTGCTCGATCAGCCGCACAAAGGCGCCCAGCGTGCTGCCGGCCTTGCCGGCCACGTAGGCCACCGCCTCGGCGAGCGAGCAATCATACTGGCGCGCCGCATCCTGCAGCGATTCCAGCGAACGCGCGCCGATGCCGCGCGCAGGGAAATTCACCACGCGGCCGAAGGCGGCGTCGTTGCGCGGGTTCTCCAGCAGTTGCAGGTAAGCCAGCGCGTGCTTGACTTCGGCGCGCTCGAAGAAGCGCAGGCCGCCGTACACGCGATAGGGGATGCCCGACGAGAAGAGCGCGTGCTCGATCACCCGCGACTGCGCATTGCTGCGGTAGAGGATGGCGATCTCCGAGCGGCTCATGCCCTGCGCGATCAGGTCGCGGATTTCTTCCACCAGCCAGGAAGCTTCCTGGCCGTCGGAGCCGGCCTGGAACACCCGCACCGGCTCGCCGTGACCGGCATCGGTACGCAGGTTCTTGCCCAGGCGCCGCGCGTTGTGGGCAATCAGGTGGTTGGCCGAATCCAGGATGTGGCCGTGCGAGCGGTAGTTCTGCTCCAGCTTGATCATGTGGCGCACGCGGAACTCATGCTCGAAGTCCCGCATATTGCCGACATTGGCGCCGCGGAAGGCGTAGATGCTCTGGTCGTCGTCGCCCACGGCGAACACCGCGGCCGGGCTCTGCGTGCCGAAGCCCGCCAGCATCTTGAGCCACCGGTATTGCAGCACGTTGGTGTCCTGGAACTCGTCCACCAGCACGTGGCGGAAGCGATGCTGGTAGTGCTGGCGAATGGCGTCGTTGTAGCGCAGCAGTTCGTAGCAGCGCAGCAGCAGTTCGGCGAAATCAACCACGCCTTCGCGCTGGCACTGCACGTCATAGGCGGCGTAGAGGTCGACGAAGCGGCGGTTGAAGTCGTCGTTGGCCTCCACATCGGCCGGGCGCAGGCCTTGCTCCTTGGCGTTGTTGATGAAGTACTGCAGATTCTTGGCCGGGTACTTCTCGTCATCGACGTTGAGCGACTTGAGCAGGCGCTTGAGCGCGGAGAGCTGGTCCTGGCTGTCGAGGATGGCGAAGGTCTGCGGCAGGCCGGCGTCGCGGTAATGGGCGCGCAGCATGCGGTTGCACAGGCCGTGGAAGGTGCCGATCCACATGCCGCGCGTATTGATGGGCAGCATCGAGGTCAGCCGCGTCATCATCTCCTTGGCGGCCTTGTTGGTGAAGGTCACCGCCAGCAAGCCCGCCGGGGACACCCGGCCGTTCTGGATCAGCCACGCGATGCGGGTGGTCAGCACACGCGTCTTGCCGCTGCCCGCCCCGGCCAGGATCAGCGCCGGTTCGTCAGGCAAAGTGACGGCGGCTAGTTGTTCGGCATTGAGATTGGCAAGCAGGTCGGACATCGGGGAGGCCTTGTGGAGTGCCCCGAATTATACCGGGGTACCCGCCGGCCTCCCCGGCGCTTCGCCGCGCGTGGCGCCATGACGCAAAAACAGCACAATCCCCCTGCCATCCCGCCTTCCACCCCCTCCCGGCAAGGCCGGGCGGCAAGCCAGGGAAGGCACTAATCGTCGCCGGCGCACCGGTTCCGGCCCGAAATCGCGCGCCCTCCACCCGCCTCCCCTATAATTTGACGTTTTCCCGGCGCGTTGCCCTTGCCCGCCTGGCCCGCAGAATCCGACGTAATCATCGACACCCGAGCATGACCGCCCAAGACCAGTCCCTTGCCAAGAGCTTCGAACCCGCCGCCATTGAGGCCAAGTGGGGCCCAGAGTGGGAGAAGCGCGGCATCGCGAAGCCGACCCTCGATCCGGACCGCCCGGACTTCTGCATCCAGCTGCCGCCGCCGAATGTGACCGGCACGCTGCACATGGGCCATGCCTTCAACCAGACCATCATGGACGGGCTGGCCCGCCATGCCCGCATGACCGGCGCCAACACGCTGTGGGTGCCCGGCACGGACCACGCCGGCATCGCCACCCAGATCGTGGTGGAACGCCAGCTGGAAGCGCAGGGTGTGTCGCGCCATGATCTTGGCCGCGAGAAATTCATCGAGAAGGTATGGGCCTGGAAGGAAGAATCCGGCTCGACCATCACGCGCCAGGTCCGCCGCATGGGCGCCTCGATCGACTGGAGCCGCGAGTACTTCACCATGTCGCCGGAGATGTCCAAGGCGGTGACGGAAGTGTTCGTGCGCCTGTATGAGCAGGGCCTGATCTACCGCGGCAAGCGCCTGGTCAACTGGGATCCGGTGCTGGGCACCGCGGTGTCCGACCTGGAGGTGGAGAACGTCGAGGAAGAAGGCTCGATGTGGCACATCCGCTATCCGCTGGCCGAGCCCGATACCGTGCACGGCCTGACCCACCTGACCGTGGCCACCACCCGTCCGGAAACCATGCTGGGCGACGTCGCCGTGATGGTGCATCCGGAAGATGAGCGTTATGCCCACCTGATCGGCAAGTCCGTGCGCCTGCCGCTGACCGGCCGCGATATCCCGGTGATCGCCGACGATTACGTCGACCGCGAATTCGGCACCGGCGTGGTCAAGGTGACGCCCGCCCACGATTTCAACGACTATGCCGTGGGCCAGCGCCACAAGCTGCCGCAGCTGTCGATCCTGACGCTGGACGCAAAGATCGTCGCCGATGCGCCCGCTGCCTACGCCGGCCTGGACCGCTTCGAGGCGCGCACCCGCATCGTCGCCGACCTCGAGGCGCAAGGCCTGCTGGCCGAGGTCAAGAAGCACAAGCTGATGACGCCGCGCAGCGAGCGCACCGGCAGCGCCATCGAGCCGATGCTGACCGACCAGTGGTTCGTCGCCATGAGCAAGCCGGCGCCGGAAGGCACCTTCAACCCGGGCCGCTCGATTGCCGAAGTCGCGCTGGATGCCGTGCAGAGCGGCGAGATCAAGCTGATCCCGGAAAACTGGAACAGCACCTACAACCAGTGGCTGGAGAACATCCAGGACTGGTGCATCTCGCGCCAGTTGTGGTGGGGCCACCAGATCCCGGCCTGGTACGACGAGTCCGGCAAGTGCTTCGTCGCCCGCACCGAGGAAGACGCGCAGGCCCAGGCGCGCGCGGCCGGCAGCACCGGCCCGCTACGCCGCGAGGATGATGTGCTCGACACCTGGTTCTCGTCGGCCCTGGTGCCCTTCTCCTCGCTCGGCTGGCCTGCCGAGACGCCGGAGTTGCAACATTTTCTGCCTTCGTCGGCACTTGTTACCGGCTACGACATCATCTTCTTCTGGGTGGCGCGCATGGTCATGATGACCAAGCACTTCACCGGCAAGGTGCCGTTCCACACCGTGTATGTGCACGGCCTGGTGCGGGATTTCGAAGGCAAGAAGATGAGCAAGTCCGAGGGCAATACCCTGGACCCGGTCGACCTGATCGACGGCATCGATCTCGACACCCTGGTCAAGAAGCGCACCACCGGCCTGCGCCGTCCCAAGGACGCGCCCAAGATCGAGAAGAAGACCAAGAAGGAATTCCCCGAAGGCATTCCCGCCTTTGGTGCGGATGCACTGCGCTTCACCTTTGCCTCGCTGGCCACGCTGGGCCGCAACGTCAACTTCGACACCGGCCGCTGCGAAGGCTATCGCAACTTCTGCAACAAGCTGTGGAACGCCACGCGTTTCGTGCTGATGAACACCGAAGGGCACGACTGCGGCATGGGTCCGTGCAGCAATGACTGCGGCCCCGACGGCTACCTGCACTTCTCGCAGCCGGACCGCTGGATCGTGTCGCTGCTGCAGCGTGTCGAGACCGAGGTGGAGAAAGGCTTCGCCGAGTACCGCTTCGACAACATCGCCAGCGCCATCTACAAATTCGTCTGGGACGAATACTGCGACTGGTACCTGGAACTGGCCAAGGTACAGATCCAGAACGGCACGCCCGCGCAGCAGCGCGCCACCCGCCGCACGCTGTTGCGCGTGCTGGAAACGGTGCTGCGCCTGGCCCACCCGATCATCCCCTTCATTACCGAAGAGCTGTGGCAGAAGGTGGCGCCGCTTGCCGGCCGTGCCAAGGGCGACGGCAGCGAGACGCTGGCGCTGCAAGCCTACCCGCTGCCGGCCATGGCCAAGATCGACGAAGCCGCCGAGCAATGGACCGCGCAGCTCAAGGCCGTGGTCGATGCCTGCCGCAACCTGCGCGGCGAAATGAATATCTCGCCTGCGCAGCGCATTCCGCTGTACGCCGAGGGCGACAGCGCCTTCCTGACGTCGGCCCAGGCCTATGTGCAGGCGCTGGCGAAACTCTCCGAGGTCAAGGTATTCGAAGACCAGAATGCCCTGATGGCCGAAGGTGCGGGCGCTCCGGTGGCGATCGTCGGCGGCAACCACCTGCTGCTGAAGATCGAAATCGACGTGGCCGCGGAACGCGTGCGGCTGGCCAAGGAAATAGAGCGCATCAGCGCCGAAATCGGGAAATGCCGCGGCAAGCTCTCCAATGAGAGCTTCGTAGCCAAGGCACCTCCCGCCGTTGTCGCGCAAGAAACCCAGCGTCTGTCGGATTTCGAACAGACGCTGGTCAAGCTGCAGGATCAAATACAGCGATTGCCGGCATGAGCTTTGCGTCACCAGCAGGGCTATGTACACCGAAATGATAAGGAAAACCTGATATGGAAACCCGTGTCACCAAGGCTGTCTTCCCGGTAGCCGGTCTCGGCACTCGTTTTTTGCCGGCTACCAAGGCGAGCCCGAAGGAAATGCTGCCCGTGGTCGACAAGCCGCTGATTCAGTACGCCGTGGAAGAAGCCATGGCCGCTGGCATCACCGAGATGATCTTCGTGACCGGCCGCTCCAAGCGCGCCATTGAGGATCATTTCGACAAGGCCTACGAGCTCGAGGCGGAACTGGAGGCCAAGAACAAGCAGGATCTGCTCACCCTGGTGCGCTCGATCAAGCCGTCGCACGTGGAGTGTTTCTACGTGCGCCAGCCCGAGGCCCTCGGCCTTGGCCACGCCGTGCTGTGCGCGGAAAAGCTGGTGGGCGACGCACCGTTCGCCGTGATGCTGGCCGATGACTTGCTGGATGGCGAGCCCCCGGTGATGAAGCAGATGGTGGACCTGTACGGCCACTACAACTGCTCGGTGCTGGGCGTGGAAGAGATCGCGCCGGAGCAGAGCCGCTCCTATGGCGTGGTCGCCGGCCGCGAATGGGACGAAGGCGTGATCAAGGTATCCGACATCGTCGAGAAGCCCGCCCCCGAGAACGCACCGTCCAACCTGGGCGTGGTGGGCCGCTACATCCTGACGCCGCGCATCTTCGACCATATCCGCAATCTCAAGCCGGGCGCCGGCGGCGAATTCCAGCTCACCGATGCGATCCAGTCCCTGCTCAGCCAGGAACAGGTGCTGGCTTACCGCTACAAGGGCGTTCGCTACGATTGCGGCAGCAAGCTGGGTTACCTGAAGGCTACCGTGGAGTTTGCACTCAAGCACCCGGAAGTCATGGACGAGTTCGGCGCCTACTTGCGCGCGCGCACCGACAACATCTGAAGCGCGGCCATCCTTGTCGCCATGAAAAAAGCCGCGGAAACGCGGCTTTTTTCATGGCGACGGCACTGAACCGGATCTAGCGCCTGCGCATGTAGAACACAAACACCTTGTCGACTTCCTGGTGCGACAGCAATTCGTTGCCGGTCTGCTTGGCAAAGGCCTGGAAATCGCGCGTGGCGCCGGGGTCGGTGGCAAGCACCTTGAGCACGTCGCCGCTGGCCATGTCGGCCAGCGCCTTCTTGGTACGCAGGATCGGCAGCGGGCAGTTCAGGCCCCGCGCATCCACTTCTTTCTGGAACTCCATTCCTCTCTTCCTTGGTTCAGGGCTTTCAGGGCCTGTCATGACCTTCGTGGCCACGGCAGCCATGCCTGCCTCTATCGATGTCTATGACCGGTATTGTAGCGAAATGCCCGGCACTCCCAAGCCATCGCGCCGGCGCGGATCGGGAATGTCCTCGCCGGTCTGGCGATCGAAGAAACGCACCGGATGCCCGCGCGAGGCCAGCCAGTCCGCCACCGCGAAGCCCGTGCCCGCCGACCAGATCCGCATGTCCTCGGGCGCCACGAGCTTGTAGTCGGCCAGCTCCTCCGACAGCGCGATCTCGCCGCTCGCCTGCACATGGTAGGCAATGATCAGCTCGTTCTTGCGCATGAACTCGTAGACGCCGATCAGCGATACCAATTGCGCGTCGAGGTTGGTTTCCTCCTTCAGCTCGCGCGCCACGCCCTGCTCCGGCGTTTCGTCGCGTTCCAGGAAACCGGTCACCAGCGCAAACATTTTCTCCGGCCAGGCGGCGTTGCGCGCCAGCAGCAGCTTGCCTTCGTATTCCACCACCGCGGCCAGCACCGGCAGCGGATTGTTCCAGTGGACAAAGCCGCACTCTGGCTGGATGCAGGCATCGCGCTCGCGGCCGGAGTGCGGCAGCAATTCCAGCGGCGAGCCGCATTGCGGACAGTATCGGTAGACGGACATGCGGGGGCTCCTTTATGTGGTTCTTGTTTTGGTGGGCGCGCTCAGGCGCCGCAGGCAATGCGCATATCGGCCGCCAGCGCCTCGACGGTCTCCGGCTGCAGATCCCACGAGCACATGAAGCGGCAACCGCCGGCACCGATAAAGGTGTAGAAGCGCCAGCCCTTGGCACGCAGGGCCTCGATCGCGGGAATCGGCAACTCGGCAAAGACCGCGTTGGACTCGGTCGGAAACATGATGCGCACGCCGGGAATGCCGGCGATACGCTGGTGCAGCAACTGCGCCATGGCGTTGGCGTGGCGGGCGTTGCCCAGCCACACGTCGTTCTCCAGCAAGCCCAGCCACGGTGCCGAGATAAAGCGCATCTTGGAGGCCAGCTGCCCCGCCTGCTTGACGCGGTAGGCGAAATCCTCGGCCAGCTTGCGGTCGAAGAAGACCACCGCCTCTCCCACCGGCAGGCCGTTCTTGGTGCCGCCGAAGCACAGCACGTCGACACCCGCGCGCCAGGTGATCTCCGACGGATGCACCCCGAGCGAAGCCACGGCGTTGGCAAAGCGCGCGCCATCCATATGCACGCGCAACTGGCGGCGCTTGGCGATAGCGGCGATGGCGCGAATCTCCTCCACCGTGTACACCGTGCCAACCTCGGTCGACTGCGTCAGCGACACCACCTTGGGCTTGGGATAGTGGATATCGGAGCGGCGCGTGACCAACGCTTCGATCGCGTCAGGCGTGAGCTTGCCGTTGGCGCCCGGCGCGGTCAGCAGCTTGGAGCCGTTGGAGAAAAACTCCGGACCGCCGCACTCGTCGGTCTCGATGTGCGCCAGCTCATGGCAAATCACGGAATGGTACGACTGGCACAGCGCCGACAGCGCCAGCGAATTCGCTGCGGTGCCGTTGAATACGAAGAACACCTCGCAGTCGGTCTGGAACAGATCGCGGATGCGGTCGCAGACTTTCTGCGTCCACGAATCGTCGCCGTAGGCCTGTTCGTGGCCGCTGCCGTTGGCTTCGAGGAAATACTTGAGCGATTCCGGACAGAAGCCGGCGTAGTTGTCGGAGGCGAAATGCTGCATGGGGAAATCCGTGGCGGGTGGCGAGGCGCGAGCCGCTGGCGTTGGGGCTTGTGGCCTTTGGCCTGGCGTCTGGCTGGTTTGAAGCTGGCTCCGGTCTGGCTTGCCGTGGCCTGGCGTGGCTTATTTCTTGTCAGCCCACAGTTCCCCGCCGGTGGCCCAGTTCTCGCGCTTGATGTCGGTAATGATGATATCCACGGCCGAGGCCGAGCAGCCGAGCGTTTCGCAGGTAACGCGGGTGACTTCCTCGACCAGCTTGCGCTTTTGCTCGATGGTGCGGCCTTCAAAGAGTTCTACATGGTAAGTCGGCATGGTTTGATTCCTGTTGTCTGGTTATATTGCCGGGCCTGGGGATGCGGGGTGGACGCGCATCCCGACCGACGGGCCCGGGTCCGTCAATCGCGGTACGAACCATCGATTCTATCCAGTTTGCGCAACAACGATGGCCATTCCAGCGCGCCTTCGACGGCGCCGCCGTCGTGAAGCTGCTCGGAAGCCCGTTGCGCCAGCGCGTGCGGCGGCTGCACGATCTGTCCGCCGGCCTGCGCGCCAAGCTGGATCTCGCACGCCTTGATGAGGGTCGCCATCAGCACATAAGCCTCGGCCACGGTCCGGCCCACCGTCAGCGTGCCGTGGTTGCGCAGCAGCATGGCGGGATGCTGGCCCAGCGACGCGGTCAGCCGCGCGCCCTCGGCCGGCGTGAAAGCCAGCCCCTCGTAGTCGTGGCAAGCCAGGCGGCCATAGAAACGCATGGCATGTTGCGACAGCGCCATCAGGCCGCAGGCCTGGGCCGATACCGACACGCCGGCGCTGTTGTGCAGGTGCATCACGCACACCGCATCCGGGCGCGCGGCATGCACCGCGCCGTGCAGCGCGAAGCCGGTGACATTGACGGGATGCGCGCTTTTGCCCACCACCTCGCCACGCCCGTTGATCTTGACCAGGTCGCTCGCGCGGATCTCATCGAAGGCAAAACCGAAGGGATTGATCAGGAAGTGACCGGGCTCGCCAGGCACGGTGGCCGAGATATGCGTGTAGATCAGGTCATCCCAGCCCTGCAGGGCGCACAGGCGGTAAGCCGCGGCAAGGTCGGCGCGCATGCGCTGTTCGGCCTGCGTGGCAGGCTGGGTGGCGCCCGCGGCACGGGCGGGCTGCAAGGCAAAGGACATGGACGGTCTCCTGCGCCGCCCCGCGCGCGCCGGTTCTGCCAACCGGCACCGTGGACGGCGAAGGCGATACTGTAGCGCAAGCCCGGTGCGGCGTCAGGGCGTCCCGCGACGGCCCTGCCCCGCCCTCACGCCGCGGCCGGGCTGGACGCTGTCCGGCTCATCCAGGCGAAGATCGCGCCCCCCAGCAGCAGGGCCGCGACCGCGCAGCACAGCGAAGCCGCGAAGCCGCCGCTGCGCGCCACCAGGGCCGTGGCCAGCGGCGGCCCGACGATCTGGCCGAGGCCATAGCTGGCGGTCATCAGGCCCATCAGGCGCTGCGCCTGCGCGCCCCACTGCCGCCGTGCCTCGCGCATGGCGAACGACACCAGCGCGTTGAAAGGCAGCCCCGCCAGCATGCTGCTGAGCGCGAAGCCGGCCACCGTCGGCCACACCACCGCGATGGCCACGCCGATCGCCTGCATGGCATAGGTAAAGGCCAGCAGCCGGCGATTGTCGCGCTCCGTGCTGACGCGCGAGGCCACGAAGGCGCCGATGATCACGCCCACGCCGAAGATGGGCCAGAACAGGTCGGCCCATAGCGAGCCCGGCATGGCCTGGCGCGCGATCACAGGCAGGAAGGTGGCGGTAATGATGTAGCCGAATCCGGCCAGGCCATAGGCCAGCGTGAGCAGCCAGGTCTCGCGGTTCAGCCGCGGCGCCGGTGGCGCCAGCGCGGCCGGTCCGCCGGCGTGCGCGCCGCGCGGCGCCGGCGTGAAGATGTGCCAGGTCGCACCAACCAGCAGCACCGCGAGCACGCCGAAGGCCAGCCAGCCCCAGCTGGCTCGCCAGCCGGCACTCACCATGGCGAAGGCCGAGACACCAGTAAAGACAATACCGATCCCCGGCCCGCAAAAGATCACGCCGCCCAGCGGTGCCCTGCCCAGTTCGGCCAGCCGGTGCATGCACCAGGCCGAGCCGTAGACCATGACCAGCGCGCTGGCCACGCCGGCCGCGGCGCGCCACAGCCCCCAGGCCGCCATGCCCCCGGGGGCAGCCATGCCGAGCGTCAGCAGCACGGTGGCAACCAGCCCGCAGCGGACCATGCGCGCCGGATCGGGACGGATGAACAGGCAGGCCGCGGCGCCGGCGAAGTATCCCAGGTAGTTCAGCGTGGCCAGCCAGCCGCCCTCTCCCAGCGTGACGCTGCCGTCATGCAGCATCATGGGCAGCAGCGGCGTAAAGGCGAAGCGGCCGATGCCCATTGCCACGGCCAGCGCCGCCAGGCCTGCCAGCGCCACGGCCCAGACTCCGGGCTGCGTACTAGCCGGCGCAATGGCGCTGACAAGCTGGCGGTCGGCGCTGCTCATCTACGCGCGCGCCCGGTGGCGGGCGATGGAGAGTGTCAAGTTCATGGCAGCATGCTACGCTCGGATCGGAAAACCAAAAAATGAATAATTGAGAACACAATCATCTTCATTCAAGATGATTCCGCTGCGTATGCGGCAACCAGCCGCTACCACCCGTCACCACCCGCTTCCGCCTGCCTGTTAATGGAGATCGCAATGGACCTGGCCTCCCTGGAGATCTTCCGCGCCGTGGTCGAGGAAGGCGGCGTCACGCGCGCCGCCGCCCGCCTGCACCGCGTGCAATCCAACGTCACCACCCGCATCCGGCAACTGGAAAGCTCGCTCGGCGTCGAGCTGTTCCTGCGCGACGGCAAGCGCATGGTGCTGACGCCCGCCGGAAAAACCTTGTTCGACTACGCCCGGCGCGTGCTGGACCTGGCCGAAGAAGCGCGCCAGGCTGTGCTGCCAGCCAAGCCGCAAGGCCGCCTGCGCATCGCCTCGATGGAAAGCACGGCGGCCAGCCGCCTGCCCGCCGTGCTGGCTGCCTATCACCAGGCCTGGCCGGATGTGCAGCTCGAACTGGTGACCTGCACCACGCGCCAGGCCATGCAGGCGCTGGCGCGCTTCGAGGTGGACTGCGCCTTCGTGGCCGAGCCCCTGGATGACCCCGCGCTGGCGTGGCTGCCCGCGTACCAGGAGGAACTGGTCCTGATCGCGCGCGAGCGCCACGCGCCCATCCACAGCGCCGCCGACCTCGAAACCCGCACCATGCTGGCCTTCGAATCCGGCTGCAACTACCGCGCGCGGCTGGAAGCCTGGTTTGGCGCCAGCGACAGCCTGCCGCGCCGGGTGCTGGAGCTCGGCTCCTACCACGCCATCATTGCCTGCGCCGCCGCTGGCATTGGCGTGGCCATTGTGCCGCGCTCGGTACTTGGCCTGTACCGCGACCTGCCCAAGATCAGCATCCACGGCCTCGGCCCGGCCGGCCGGGTCTGCACGCTGCTGGCCTGGCATCCGGCCATGGCCAGCAGCGCGCTGGGTGCGCTGGCCGACATGTTCCGCGCGTCGCAGCCTGGCCTCGCCGCGGCGGCCTGAGTCCATTCGCCACGCAACGCGGCTGGCGCGCACCGGCAAGATGTGCCCGGTCGCCTACACTGGAAGTGGCGCCGCGTTTGCACCCCTCGTGCCGGCGTCACTGCCATGAAGCATGCCCAGATGCTCTTTCGATGGCTTGCCGCCGGCCTCTTGCTAGCCGTTGCCGCGGCCGTGGCCACGCCCGCCACGCCCGCCACGCCAGCCAACGCGCAGGCAAGCGCCCCTGAGCCGGCGTCCGCGACCGCCCCCACGGCAGCCAGCGTCGCCAATGCCACGGCGCCCGTCGTCGTGATCGCCCTGAAAGGCGCGGTCGGCCCGGCCAGCGCCAGCTTCATCCTGCGCGGCATGACGCGCGCGCGCGAGGCCGGCGCCCAGTTGATCGTGCTGGAGATGGACACGCCGGGCGGGCTGGACCTGTCGATGCGCGAGATCATCCAGGCCATCCTGGCCTCGCCGGTACCGGTGGCAAGCTATGTCTATCCGGGCGGCGCGCGCGCGGCCAGCGCCGGCACCTACATCCTCTACGCCAGCCATATCGCGGCGATGGCGCCGGGCACCAATCTTGGCGCCGCCAGCCCGGTGCAGATCGGCATCGGCGGGCCGCAAAAGCCGGAAACCGCTCCGGCCTCGGCACCCGCGAGCGCGCCGCCGCAAGACGTCATGGAGCGCAAGCAGATGCATGACGCCTCGGCCTATATCCGCGGCCTGGCGCAATTGCGCGGGCGCAACGCCGAGTGGGGCGAGCGCGCGGTCCGCGAGGCGGTCAGCCTGTCGGCGAATGAAGCCGTGACGCAGCATGTGGCCGATCTGATCGCACCAGACCTGCCCGCCCTGCTGCGCGCCGTGGACGGGCGCCGCATCCAGGCGGCCGGTGCGCAGCGCGTGCTGCGCACCGCGCAGGCACCGGTGCAGGTGCTGGAACCGGACTGGCGCGACAACTTCCTGGGGGTCATCACGGATCCCAGCGTGGCGCTGATCCTGATGATGGCCGGCATCTACGGCCTGATCTTCGAGTTTTCCACGCCGGGCATGGTGGTGCCCGGCATAGGCGGCGCGATCTGCCTGCTGCTGGCGCTGTTCGCGCTGCATATGCTGCCGGTCAGTTACGCGGGGCTGGGGCTGATTGCACTGGGCATCGGCTGCATGGTGGCCGAGCTGTACCTGCCGACCTTTGGCGCACTGGGCGTGGGCGGCATCATTGCCTTCATCTTCGGTGCGGTGATGCTGATCGATACCGACGTGCCCGGCTTCGGTATCCCGCTGTGGCTGATCGGCAGCCTGGCCCTGGCCAGCGCGCTGTTCCTGTTCGCGGTCTGGACGCTGCTCTGGCGCGCGCGCCGCATGCCTTCGATCAACGGCGGCGATGCCTTGATCGGTACGCCCGGGGTGGTGCTGGAAGACCTCTGGGACGATGGCTGGGCCGAAGTGCGCGGCGAACGCTGGCAGGTGCACAGCGCCATGCCGCTGGCGCGCGGCCAGCACGTGCTGGTCATCGGGCGCCACGGGCTGCTGCTCGAGGTACGGGCCATGGACGCGGCCCCGATTCAATCATCCACCCAAGGAGCTTGATCATGGCATTCGGATTCAGCGCAGGCGGTCTGGTCTTCCTGATAGCCCTGCTGATCGTTTCGTCCATCCGCGTGCTGCGCGAGTACGAGCGCGGCGTGGTGTTCATGCTGGGGCGCTTCTGGAAGGTCAAGGGGCCGGGGCTGGTGATCCTGATCCCGGCTGTGCAGCAGATGGTGCGCGTGGACTTGCGCACCGTGGTGATGGACGTGCCGCCGCAGGACGTGATCTCGCGCGACAACGTGTCGGTCAAGGTGAACGCGGTGGTGTACTTCCGCGTGATCGACCCGGAGCGGGCCATCATCCAGGTAGCGAATTTCCTCGAAGCCACCAGCCAGCTGGCGCAGACCACGCTGCGCTCGGTGCTGGGCAAGCACGAACTCGACGAGATGCTGGCGGAGCGCGAGCAGCTCAATATCGATATCCAGAAAGCGCTGGATGCCCAGACCGATAGCTGGGGCATCAAGGTGTCCAACGTGGAGATCAAGCACGTCGACCTCAATGAATCCATGATCCGCGCCATCGCGCGCCAGGCCGAGGCCGAGCGCGAACGGCGCGCCAAGGTGATTCATGCGGAGGGGGAACTGCAGGCTTCGGTGAAGCTGCTCGAGGCAGCGCAGATGCTGGCGAAGGAGCCGCAGGCAATGCAGTTGCGCTACCTGCAGACGCTGACGCAGATCGCGGGGGACAAGAGTTCGACGATCGTGTTTCCGCTGCCGATCGACATCCTGACGCTGGTGGGGAAGCTGAGCCGCGAGTCGACGTAAAAAAAGCGCCGGGGGCGCCTTTTCGATGCTGCGGGGGATTCAGACTCCTGCCGGTTTGCTCCCTCTCCCCCTGAGGGGAGAGGGAGAGACAGCCGTCGCCATGGCAAATGGTTTTGGCCAAGCCAGTCGGCTTCGTTTCAAGCCTCGGCGTTGCCTCAGACCTTGGCCGCCACCCACTCGCCGACGCCAGCCAGCGCCTTGGGCAGATTTGCCGGCTCCGTGCCGCCAGCCTGTGCCATGTCCGGACGGCCGCCGCCCTTGCCGCCGACCTGCTGCGCAACAAAGTTGACCAGCTCGCCGGCCTTGACCCTGGCGGTGGCATCGGCGGTAACACCAGCGATCAGGCTGACCTTGCCGTCGGCCACGGCGCCCAGCACGATGGCCGCGGTGCCCAGCTTGTCCTTGAGCTTGTCCATGGTCTCGCGCAGCGTCTTGACGTCGGCGCCGTCAAGCTGGGCTGCCAGTACCTTGATACCCTTGACGTCGATGGCCTGCGCCGCCAGCTCGTCGCCCTGCGAGGCGGCCAGCTTGCTCTTGAGGCGTTCCAGCTCCTTCTCCAGCGCGCGCACCTGCTCCTGCACCTGGCCGATACGCGGCACCAGCTCGGACGGTTGCGCCTTGAGCGCGGCGGCGGCTTCGTTCAGCTTGGCGTCCAGCGCCTGCAGGTAGTGCAGCGCGTTGTCGCCGGTGATGGCTTCGACGCGGCGGATACCCGCTGCCACGCCGCCTTCCATCACGATCTTGAACACGCCGATATCGCCGGTGCGGGTCACGTGGGTGCCGCCGCACAGTTCCTTGGAGCTGCCGATCGACAGCACCCGCACGTCGTCGGCATACTTCTCGCCGAACAGCGCCATGGCGCCGCTCTTGACGGCGTCGTCGAAGGGCATGACTTCGGCGCCGGTGGCCGCGTTCTGCAGGATCTCGGCGTTGACGATTTCCTCCACGCGGCGGATCTGCTCGTCGGTCATCGCGGCATTGTGCGAGAAGTCGAAGCGGGTCTTGTCGGCATCGACCAGCGAGCCCTTCTGCTGCACGTGGCTGCCCAGCACTTCACGCAAGGCCTTGTGCATCAGGTGGGTGGCCGAGTGGTTGCGCACGGTGCGCGCGCGGCGCTGCGCGTCGACCTGCGCGGTGACGCTGTCGCCCACCTTGAGCGCGCCGCCCGCCAGGGTGCCCTGGTGGCCGAACACGTCGGCCTGCACCTTGGTGGTGTCGGCCACGGTGAAGACGGCATTGCCGTTCTTCAGTTCGCCCTGGTCGCCGGCCTGGCCGCCGGACTCGGCGTAGAACGGCGTGTTGTCGAGCACGACCACGCCGGTCTGGCCGGGCTGCATGGTGTCCACGGCGGCGCCATCCACATACAGCGCGGTAATCTTCGCGCCGTCCACGCCCAGCTTCTCGTAGCCGTGGAACGTCGTCTTGTCGCCCTTGTACTCCAGGCCGGCCGCCATCTTGAATTTGCCGGCCGCACGGGCCTGCTCGCGCTGGCGGTTCATGGCCGCGTCGAAGGCGGCTTCGTCCACCGTCAGTTCCTGCTCGCGGCACACGTCCTGCGTCAGGTCCAGCGGGAAGCCAAAGGTATCGTGCAGCTTGAAGGCGAGTTCGCCGTCGAGCACCTTGCCGCCCTTGAGCTTGATATCGGCCAGTGCGGCATCGAGGATGGACATGCCGTTCTCGATGGTCTCGAAGAAGCGCTCTTCCTCGGCCTTGAGCACTTCCACCACACGCGATTCGGCCTCGGCCAGCTCCGGATAGGCTTCGCCCATCTGCGCCACCAGGTCGGCCACCAGCTTGTGGAAGAACGGCGTCTTCTGGCCCAGCTTGTAGCCGTGGCGGATGGCGCGGCGGATGATACGGCGCAGCACGTAGCCGCGGCCTTCATTGCCGGGGATCACGCCGTCGACGATCAGGAAGGCGCAGGCACGGATGTGGTCGGCGATGACCTTGAGCGAGTTCTGGTTGAGGTTGTCGGTATGGGTCTCACGCGCGGCACCCTTGATCAGCGCCTGGAACAGGTCGATCTCATAGTTGCTGTGCACGTGCTGCAGCACCGCGGCGATACGCTCCAGGCCCATGCCGGTGTCGACGCAGGGCTTGGGCAGGCGCGGCATATTGCCTTGCTCGTCCCGGTTGAACTGCATGAACACCAGGTTCCAGATCTCGATGTAGCGGTCGCCGTCTTCCTCCGGCGATCCCGGCGGGCCGCCCCACACTTCCGGGCCGTGGTCGTAGAAGATTTCCGAGCAGGGGCCGCAGGGGCCGGTGTCCGCCATCTGCCAGAAGTTGTCCGAGGCGTAGCGCGCGCCCTTGTTGTCGCCGATGCGCACGATGCGCTCCGCCGGCACGCCGACTTCCTTGGCCCAGATGTCGTAGGCTTCGTCGTCTTCCGCGTACACCGTGACCCACAGCTTCTCGGCCGGCAGATGGTAGACCTTGGTCAGCAGCTCCCATGCGTACTGGATGGCCTCGCGCTTGAAATAATCGCCAAACGAGAAGTTGCCGAGCATTTCAAAGAAGGTGTGGTGACGCGCGGTGTAGCCCACGTTCTCCAGGTCGTTGTGCTTGCCGCCGGCGCGCACCGAACGCTGCGACGAGGTCGCGCGGGTGTAGGGGCGCTTGTCGGTGCCCAGGAACACGTCCTTGAACTGCACCATGCCGGAATTGGTGAACAGCAACGTCGGATCGTTCCCCGGCACCAGGCTGGACGAGCGGACCACGGTATGGCCCTTCGATTCGAAGTACTGCAGGAACTTGCTGCGGATGTCGGAGACTTTCATGTTCTGGGCAGGGCGTCCGGCGGCGTGGCAGGGCGCTGTCGGTCAAGATGGAGGATTTGCAAACCATTGATTATACGGGGAAGCCCCGCCGCGCGGCAGCCCGCCGGGGATTCGTCGCGCGCGGCCCGCGGCGCCCCGCCCCGGCACACTCCCCGCATGGCGCGATGTGCTCCCGGCGGCGTGCCGGTGGTAAAGTGCTGGCTGTCCCTGCCGGACGCCCCCGGGCCGGTTTCACGCCTGCCCCGACTGCCCCGCAAGCCGCCGCCCAGACAGACGGCGGGGCCGCCCGGCCTTCCCTTTGCCACTCTTGCCGGATCCGCATCACACCCCATGGGAGCTTTAAGCCACCTCCGCGTCCTCGACCTGACCCGTGTTCTCGCCGGGCCCTGGTGCGCCCAGAACCTAGCCGACTTCGGCGCCGACGTGATCAAGATCGAGCGCCCCGGCGCCGGCGACGACACCCGCACCTGGGGCCCGCCCTGGCTGCAGGACGGCGCGGGCCGCGATACCGCGGAAGCCGCCTACTACCTGGCAGCCAACCGCAACAAGCGCTCGGTCACCTGCGACATCAGCACGCCCGAAGGCCAGGAACTGGTGCGCGCGCTGGCCGCGCAGAGCGATGTGGTGCTGGAAAACTACAAGGTCGGCCAACTGAAGAAGTACGGCCTGGACTACGACTCGCTCAAGGCGATCAAGCCGGACCTGATCTATTGCTCGGTGACGGGCTTCGGCCAGACCGGTCCCTACGCGGCCCGCCCCGGTTACGACTTCATCATCCAGGGCATGGGCGGCTTCATGAGCCTGACCGGCGAGCGCGACGACCTGCCCGGCGGCGGCCCGCAGAAGGCCGGCGTGGCCATCTCCGACCTGATGACCGGCCAGTACGCCACCATCGCCGTGCTGGCCGCGCTGGCCCACCGCGAGCGCACCGGCGAAGGCCAGTACATCGACATGGCCCTGCTCGACGTGCAGGTGGCCATGCTGGCCAACATGAACACCAATTACCTGGCCAGCGGCGTGGCGCCCAAGCGCTGGGGCAACGCGCACCCCAACATCGTCCCCTACCAGACCTTCCAGGCCGCCGATGGCTGGATCATCGTGGCCGTGGGCAATGACGGCCAGTTCCGCAAGTTCGCCGGTGCCGGCGGGCGCCCCGAGCTGGCCGACGACCCGCGCTTCGCCACCAACCCGCAGCGCGTGGCGCACCGCGACGTGCTGGTGCCGATCATCGCCGAGATGGTCAGACCGCGCACCCGCGCCCAGTGGATCCTCGACCTGGAAGCCGCCGGCGTCCCCTGCGGCCCGATCAACACCCTGGACGATGTGTTCGACGATGCCCAGGTCAAGGCGCGCGGCCTGCGCGTGGACCTGCCGCACCCCAGCGCCGGCGAAGTCAAGCTGGTGGGCAGCCCGATCAAGATGAGCGCGACGCCGCCCGAAGCCGTGCGGCACCCGCCGCTGCTGGGCGAGCACACCGATGCCGTGCTCGGCGACATGCTGGGCTATACGCCGGAGCAGATTGCCGCGCTGCGCGCCAAGGGCGTGCTGTAAGCCGGGCATTGGGCGCCTGAGCCGCTCCCGGCAGCGCGGGCGGAAAGTTGCAGCAACCGTAGCGAAACAAGCAGAGAACCTTACCCCGCCCCCCCCCCCGCGCGCGCGGGCGCCGGGCGGGCGCCCCACCAAGAGAGGAGTTTGGATGCTGACCGACGCCCTGCTGGCCTTCCTGCACTTTACTTTCATCTTCGTGCTGATCGCCCTGATGACCGCCGAGGCCGTCGTCCTGCGGCCCGGCATGACCCCGGCCACGCTCAGGCGGCTCTCGGTCTACGACCTGATCTACTTCCTGTCCGCCATGGCGGTGCTGGCGACCGGCCTGCTGCGGCTGTTCTACGGCGCCAAGGGCGCGCAGTTCTACCTGCACAACCCGTGGTTCCACGCCAAGATCACTGTGTTCGTGGTGATTGCGCTGTGCTCGCTGCCGCCCACCTTCGCCATCCAGCGCTGGCGCCGTCAGGCGCGCAGCCTGCCGGACTTCGTGCCGATGCCGGCCGAGCTGAAATCCGCCCGGCGCTGGGTCATGATCGAGGCCCACCTGCTGATCCTGCTGCCGCTATGCGCGGTGATGATGGCGCGCGGCATCGGCATGAAGTAGGCCCCGCCGGCTTGTAAACGAGATTCTCAGCGAGATTCCCAGCCGCCAGGCCCAGGCCGCCTGGCGCGCCCAGATTCCCAATCCCTACCGACGCATCCCCATGTTCAAGCAAAAACTTGCCGCGGCGCTGTTCGCCGCAGCCCTGCCCGCCATTGGCATCCTTGGCGCCATCGGCGCGGCGCCAGCCGCCGCGGCCACATACCCGGTCAAACCCCTCAAGTTCGTGGTGCCCTACCCGGCCGGCGGCCCGCTCGACACCGTGGCGCGCGCCATCGGCGACAAACTCAAGGACAGCCTTGGCCAACCCGTCGTGGTGGAAAACCGCCCCGGCGCCGGCGGCAATATCGGCGCCGACTACGTGGCCAAGCAGCCCGCGGACGGCTACACCATCGTGATGGGCGCGGTAGCCACCCACGCCATCAACCCGACGTTGTTCGCCAAGATGCCTTACGATCCGGTGAAGGACTTCAGCCCGATCACGCTGGTGGCCGACGTACCCAACGTGCTGGTCATGCATCCCGGCAAGGCCGCCGAGCTGCATATCGGCAATGTGCGCGAGCTGGTGGAGTACGCGCGCAAGAACCCCGGCAAACTGGACTACGCCTCGGGCGGCAACGGCAGCGCCGGCCACCTGTCGGGCGAGTTGTTCAAGAGCCTGGCCAGGGTGAGCATGGTTCACATTCCCTATAACGGCGCGTCGCCCGCGCAGTTGTCGGTGCTGTCCGGGCAGACCGACATGATCTTCGACAACCTCGCCTCGGCCTCGGCCAATATCAAGGCCGGCAAGCTCAAGGCGTTTGCCGTCACCACCGCCACGCGTGCCGCCGCCTTCCCCGAATTGCCGACCATTGCCGAGGCTGGCAAGGGCTTGGGGCTGGAGGGCTTTGACATCTCCACGTGGTTCGGCGTGTTCGCGCCGGCCAATACGCCGAAGGAGATCGTCGACCGTCTCAACCACGAGATCGTGGCCATCCTCAAGACCGATGACATGAAGGCCAGGCTGGCCCGGATCGGCGCCCAGCCGGCGCCGACCACGCCCGAGCAGTTCGGGGCGCTGGTGCAGCGTGAGCTGAAGAAGTATGCGCAGATCGTCAAGGTGTCTGGCGCCAAGGTGGACTGATCCGCCAGGGCAAAACGCCGCCCCTTGAATGAAAAACGGCCCGCGCGGGCCGTTTTTCATTCCTGTTCGGGGCGTCCCCGCCGGCCGTCAGGACACCTCCGGACTGGTCGCACCGGGCTCCGCGCGCGGCAGCAGCAAGCCCACCTGGATGATGCGTGGCCCGTCCATGCGCGTCACCGTCAGCTTCAACCCAGCAATCTCCACCGCGTCGCCTTCCACCGGCGGCGACGTAAATGCCTTCTGCATGGCAGCTTCCAGCGTCCGGGCGGCTTCGTCGGCGCTCAGCTCCCGCGTACCGTAAAGCGCCGCCACATCCCGCAGCATGGCCTCCCCGGACAAGAGGAAATCATGGCTTGCCTTGCCCCAGGCCGGCGCCGGCCCGGGGCGGTGGAACAGCAGCGCCAGCATCGGCACGCTGGTGGCGGGCGCCAGGATGGCAACCACGTCGCCGGCCGCCAGCATGGTCTGCTCGGGTGCTACCAGGGCCTTGTCGCGCACCACCGTCAGCAGGCGGCAGCGCGGCGGCAACTCAAGCTGGTCGGCGCGCAGGTTCTCGGTGGGAGAATCCGCCCCGACTCTGAACTGCATCACCTCCAGCGCCGGCCCATGGGTGCCCTGCAGGCGCGCGCGGGCCAGCGGCTCGGGATAGGCGGGCCGCAGCACACGCGCCAGCCGTGCCGCCAGCGGCACGGTGGTGCCCTGCAGCAGCAGGCTGGCCAGCACCACCGCAAACGCAATGCGAAACAGCAACCCGGAGTCCGGCATGCCCTGCAGCATCGGGAACAGCGCCAGCACGATGGGCACGGCCCCGCGCAAGCCCATCCACGCCACGAAGCCCTTCTCGCGCGCGCTGAAACGGAACGGCAGCAGCGCCAGCCAGACCGCCGCCGGGCGCGCCACCAGCATGAGGAAGGCCGCCACCGCGACTGCCGGCAGCGCCACTTCCCAGATCCGGTGGGGCGCCACCAGCAGGCCAAGCAGCAGGAACATCGCGGACTGCGACAGCCAGGCCATGCCATCCATCGCCCGCATGGTGTCGGCGCTGACCGCACGGTCGCGGTTGCCCACCAGGATGCCGGTCAGGTAGACCGCCAGGAAACCGCTGCCGCCGGCGGTCTGCACGATGGCGAACACCATGGCGCCGCCAGAGCACAGCAGGATGGCCTGCAAGCCTTCGGCCACGCGCATGCGTTCCATCACATTGGCCAGGCAGTAGCCCAGCCCGAGCCCGAGCAAGCCGCCCACGCCAAACTGCACCAGCAGGCGCCATACCAGCGCGCCGGGGCTCAGGCCGGCGGGCGCGGCGATCCAGTCGATCAGCGTCAAGGTCAGGAAAATGGCCATCGGGTCGTTGATGCCGGACTCGATCTCCAGCACGCTGGCGACCCGCTCCTTGAGCCGGATGCCGCTGGTATTGAGCAGCGAAAACACCGCCGCGGCATCGGTCGAGCCCACGATGGCGCCCAGCAGCAGGCCGAGCTTCCAGTCGATCTCCAGCACCCAGGCGGCGAACAGGCCCACCAGCCCGGTCGTGACCAGGACCCCGACGGTGGCCAGCGACAGGGACGGCCGCAACGCAACCCGGAAGGTCGCCAGCCGGGTGCGCAGGCCGCCGTCGAGCAGGATCACCGCCAACGCCAGGTTGCCAACCAGGAAGCTCAGCCAGGTGTTGGAAAAGCGGATGCCGCCGGGGCCATCCACGCCGGCCAGCATGCCGACCGACAAGAAGACAAGCAGGAAGGGCACGCCCAGGCGCGCCGAGAAGGCGCCCACCACAATGCCCAGGGACATCACGATGGCGCCGATCAGGATGACATGGTCAATGCTTTCCAAGACGGCTTTCCCTTTCAGTACCAGTACCGCGCCGCATCGGCCGCGGGCTGCGTACGCGGCGGCAACGGCAGCGCAGCCGACGATGATAACGCAGCGCCATGTCCGCACTGCCGCGCACCCCGCTGCGAGGCGCAATCCGGCCCACCCGGCGCCGGCGCCACGCCTTCCGGCCGGCCTTCATATGTCGCCTAGGGAGATACCCGGAGATTGACCATTTTTGCAGACATCTGAAAGGTCACTGAAAGGTCGCCCCCTTAATTTCCACCCTGCCAGCGGCAGGACGAATGCAAGCGTCATTTTTGCGCACCGCAACATCGACGGCCGCACGGATTTCAAGCAGTTTTTTCGAGGAGAATCATTTTGCGCATTCGTAGCCAAAAGGACTTTGCCTCCGGCCTGATGTTCATCCTGGTCGGATTCGGCTTTTCCTGGGTCGCACGTGGTTATTCCATGGGCACCGCCGCCAAGATGGGCCCGGGATATTTCCCGTTCTGGCTCGGCATCGTGCTCGCCCTGCTGGGCGCGCTGGTGCTGTGGGGTTCCCTGTCCGCCAAGAAGGAAGAAGATCAGCTGGCGCGCTGGGACATCAAGACGCTGTTGTGGATCCTGGGTTCGGTGGTGCTGTTCGGCCTCATGCTCAAGCCGCTGGGCATGGTGTTGTCCGTGCTGGTCCTGGTACTGGTGTCCTCGATGGCCAGCCATGAATTCAGCTGGAAAGGCGCTGTCGCAAACGCGGTCATCCTGGTGCTGATCAGCATGGGTGCGTTCGTGTATGGCATCAATCTGCAGATGCCGGTGTGGCCTGCATTCTTGGCAGGTTAAGGAGACGGCCATATGGAACTACTAGCCAACCTGGGCCTCGGCTTCTCGACCGCCCTGACGCTGCAAAACCTGGCATACGCCTTCCTGGGCTGCGTGCTGGGTACCCTGATCGGCGTGCTGCCGGGCCTGGGGCCTCTGGCCACCATCGCCATGCTGCTGCCGGTGACCTACACGCTGCCGCCGGTGGCCGCGCTCATCATGCTGGCCGGTATTTACTACGGCGCCCAGTACGGTGGCTCCACCACCGCCATTCTGGTCAACCTGCCGGGTGAATCGTCGTCGGTGGTGACTACCATCGATGGCTACCAGATGGCCAGGCGAGGACGAGCGGGGGTGGCGTTAGCCACCGCCGGCCTGGGCTCGTTCTTCGCCGGCTGCGTGGCTACCCTGATCCTGGCGGCCTTTGCCGCGCCGCTGTCGGAACTGGCGTTCAAGTTCGG
>NZ_JFJV02000154.1:66197-66541 GCF_000611145.1 Cupriavidus sp. SK-3
CGCCGTGGTGCTGGCTTCGGGTTCGCTGGTCAAGGCGATCGCCATGATCGTGCTGGGCCTGCTGCTGGGCCTGGTCGGTACCGACGTGAACTCGGGCGCGGCGCGCTTCTCCTTCGACGTGCCTGAACTCACCGACGGCCTGAACTTCGTCTCGGTGGCGATGGGTGTGTTCGGTTTCGCGGAAATCATCGCGAACCTGGAACAGAAGGATGCCCGCGAGACCTTCACCGACCACATCACCAACCTGTTCCCGACCAAGGAAGACTTCAAGCGCATGATCCCCGCAGTGCTGCGTGGCACGGTGCTGGGTTCGGCGCTGGGCATCCTGCCGGGTGGCGGTGCTG
>NZ_JFJV02000155.1:0-26524 GCF_000611145.1 Cupriavidus sp. SK-3
CCCAGGAACTCGACAGCAAGTCCATGACCGCAGTGCGTGGCGGCAATTCCTGGTTGCAGGGACTGGGCCCCGTGGCCAACGTCAATGTCAACGTCAACCAGAACATCGCCCAGCTGCAAAGCATCAACGTGAACACGCTCAACAACGTCGGCGTGATCGGCTCCGGCTTCGGCCCGCTGAGCATCGACGTCAACCCGTCGCAATGGGCCGCCACCCACGCCAAGGTCTGAACGGCATGCGCCGCCTCGCTTCGCGGAACCCCCGCGGGTTCCACGGCCAGCGAACACAATGCTCCGGCACGCACTAGAGCAATTGGGAGCCCATCATCCGGTTGCGTTAAGTTCAACGCCCGCCGAAGCACAGCCGCTATTTCGGCCTTCACGCGCTCCCGCGCCACCTGCCCATCCGTTACACCTTCCGCGCCTCCCCACACTGTCGGTCGCCATCGCCACTCCCAACACTTGGGCGATGCATCGGTTGCGGATTGGTCATCCGGCGATCACCATCACAAGGCATGCAGCGCCATAGAACGGCAGCGCACCGGGACGCCACCTACGCCAAGGCATGCACGGCTTGCGCCCCCGCATGGTGGTATTGACCGGGACAGCTATATTAATCCATGAAATTTCATTTAATACAAATTAAAGCACATTTAATTAATATTAAATTCATGAGCAAGAAGTTGGCAATCAGCTCATAGGCGTCCCTCGTGACAACCAGACGACACCGTTGCAAATACCACACGCACGCATAAATATAAGCTGAAAACTCTTTTGAAACGCCGATAATGTTGCACAGCACAAGACCAAGCACTCGTGCATGGCGCCCTGGAAACACTGCAGCCCGTTGTGTTGAACGCACAAAAGCAGTGCATCGAACAAAACGGTCTGTCGGAATTCGACGATGCTGGCACGGCATTTAGTTGTGATGTTGCAACGTCAATAGTCGAAGCCGGCTGCCCTGTCGCGGATCTACAGCGCTGCGAGCTTGAAGCACTTTCCGCGTATGCGAGGCCCCGCTCCCTTCGATTCGCCCGCCCCAAAGGGCAATGGATTTTCCGGCTCGTGCTTTCCACTAGTCCAATTTTGTTTCGATCGTTGTGCCACAGGAGCTACCGTAATGAAATTGCTTCGCACCCTTACCATCGCTGCCTTTGCACTCGCGGCTCTTCCTCAAACTGCGCTGGCTGCCGATGCGCTGCCATCTTTTGCCGGCAACCTATCGCAGACCTCAGTCTCCGGCCTGTCGTCGGGCGCCTTCATGGCGGTCCAGTATCAGGTCGCATACTCAGGTTCTGTCGTCGGTGCCGGTGTGGTAGCGGGTGGGCCGTATTATTGTGCGGCTGGAAACATCCTCAACACGACGATCTGCATGGGGCAGGTGCCGTTCGTGCCGCCGAATCCTGCACTGATGGTAGCCGCCGCAACGGGTTTTGCGTCGCTCGGTCAGATCGACCCGCTATCGAATTTGCAGAAGGCCCGGGTCTATGTATTTAGCGGAACGAAGGATACCGTTGTCTACCAGCAGGCTGTCGACGCGACAGTGTCGTTCTTCAAGGAGGCTGGCGTTCCTGCGTCTAGCCTGCAGTATGTGAATAACGTGGCAGCCGGCCATGCATTCATCACACCAGCGTTCGGCAACGTGTGTTCCGATAACGCATCTCCATACATCAGCCACTGCGCGGTCGGCAAGCGAGGGTACGATCAGGCTGGCGCGTTGCTGCAGCAGATCTACGGCACGCTGAACCCGCCGGCGAAGAGTTTGTCAGGAAGAATCGTGCCGTTCGACCAGCGGGAGTTCGCGACGACCGCGACAGGCATGGCGGACACGGGCTTCGTTTACGTGCCGAGTTCATGCGCTAAGGGAGCACCGTGCAAAGTCCACGTGGCATTCCATGGGTGCAAGCAGTCCGAAGCCGTGGTCGGCAATGATTTCTATGCGAAGACGAACTACAACTACTGGGCGGACACAAACAACATCCTTGTGCTGTATCCGCAAGTGAATGCGTCTACGGTTCCATTCAATCCGCAAGGCTGCTGGGACTGGTTCGGTTATACCGGATCTGATTACGCGCTGAAATCGGGGGCGCAATTGAGCGCTGTCAACGCCATGGTCGGCCGGCTGCTATCCAAGCCGTGATGTACGGCGGCCGCTGACTCGCCAGGAAATCCTGCTCGTGTTCTCGGCCAATGCCGGCTTCTCGTTGGCGCCAGAGCCTGACGAGCAGCAGATGCGACAGCTAATGAGGTGCCGCTTGTCAACGGCGGTGCATTGCATCGGCGCGGGAACGGCGGTGGTGTATTCTCGGGCGGCGCGGTCGGAAGGCCGCCCATTACCGATTTTGCCGACCACGCATCACGCCCACTTCTTCCCTAGCGCCTCCAGACCTGCCTTTTGCAGATCCTCCTGGCTCATCACAATGCGGAACTTGCAGTTGCCCTGGAAGTTGAGAAAGAAGGGCTCCGCAAAAGCAGGAATGTCGGATGAATTTTCGACGTTGATCAGGAATACCCCGCAGCGCATTCCATCTTGCTCGGTAAAGTACGCTGCCTCCGGCTTGATCGTTTCCAGGATGCGCTCAATGACCTCGCCCACCTTCCCTCCCCTGACGAGCGAGTTGAATGGCTCATGAGGGAATTCGACTGTGAGTAGCATCTTCATGATCCGCACTCTCCTTACATGGTCGCTGCCCGGTAGCCAGCTTTTGCCTCAGGCGCTCCTGCCGCTTAACGTTGTCGTTGGCGGTGGGTGGGCAAACCCACGGCGCGGCTGGCCGGGGCACCGATACTACAAGATAGCATCAGCCACTGAAAAAGCTAGTTGGCGGCCCGTCCTGCTTGCGGGCGAGGCTGGGTGCCACGAGACGCCCGCACAGCGCGAAAACGAGAGAGCCCGACAAAACGCGAGGTGGTCCGAAAGGCCATAACAAAGCAGTCCCCGTATTCTGAGACAATGCGCAATGTTCGGAAAAACCCATGAAGAAGTCTTCGCCAGAGCGGCCTGGAAGGGCAAGGGGCCGCTTTCGCTGGAAACTGGCTGCCGATCCCGCGGCAGCTTCATTACCGCGGGGCAACGTGGGTCAGGCCTTCGTACGCTTGGTGTGCTGCCTGACTGATGATCCCTGCCGGAGACTGGTGACGGGGCTTCATCGCAATCCTGTGCGACGACCACAGCACTGTGACAATGTCGTCACATTGAGCTCAAGACAATGTTGCATTGCAGAAATTGCAATGATGTGCCATTGCCAT
Organism: Cupriavidus sp. SK-3; assembly: GCF_000611145.1. Taxonomy (NCBI): domain Bacteria; kingdom Pseudomonadati; phylum Pseudomonadota; class Betaproteobacteria; order Burkholderiales; family Burkholderiaceae; genus Cupriavidus; species Cupriavidus sp. SK-3. The sequence continues at coordinate 3,249 of NZ_JFJV02000155.1, forward strand.
CCGGAAACCTAGGGTTTATACTCATCCCCGTCTCCTCCTTGTCTCCTCGACATGGATTCAACCCGCCTCCTTTGGCGGGTTTTTTTCGCCTGCATGCTTTTCAGTGCTCCATACATCACCTTTAAGGTAATCGCCGCCATAAAAGCAAACCCCCAGTACTTTCGTAAGTGAGGTTTCAAGGGAGAGCCTGACAATTACCTGCTTGCACACGGGCATCCGCTACAGACGTCTCCGGCTGTCTGCTGCGAACGAAGGAATACCCGAGCATCCGCGAGAGTTTGTGGGGGACGCGCTCGGTGGTCGCCGTCTTACTTCACCGGGAACTGCGCGGGTACTCATCGAAATCATTCGCCTGTACGTCGAACAGCAACAGATGAGCAACAGATGCCGCACTAACCGGCCAAAGGGAGGCTACGCCGCCCGCGTCCGTCCTTCACCGGCCTGAAGGCAGAGGCTTGTCGCACACCGGATCAACCCAAGAACACGCTCAGAGCCAGGGCGGTATTAGACCGCGCACAGTACCAAGGGTGGCCGGGTTGGAAATGCCACAAGCCCCTCGTTGCTTAGTCGTTACTCGTAAGAGAAGAAGCTGCCCAGCTTGCCCATGTGTTCGAGCGCCAGGCCGGCACCCCGCGCCACGCAGGTCAGCGGGTCTTCAGCCACCAGCACGGGCAGGCCCGTTTCCTCAGCCAGCAGGCGATCGAGGTTGCGCAACAGCGCGCCGCCGCCGGTCAGCATCATGCCGCGCTCGGCGATGTCGGCGCCGAGTTCCGGTGGGGTCTGTTCGAGCGCGATCTTGACTGCCGACACGATCTGATTCAGCGGATCAGTCAGCGCTTCCAGGATTTCATTGGACGATATCGTGAATGGGCGCGGGATACCTTCGGACAGGTTGCGGCCTTTGACTTCCATCTCGCGGATCTCGGAGTCTGGGAAGGCCGAGCCGATTTCCTTCTTGATGGCCTCGGCGGTCTGCTCGCCAATCAGCATGCCGTAATTGCGCCGAATGTAGTTGACGATGGCTTCGTCGAATCTGTCGCCGCCCACGCGTATCGAGCCCTTGTAGACCATGCCGCCCAGCGAGACGATCCCCACCTCGGTCGTACCGCCACCGACATCCACTACCATCGAGCCGGATGGTTCCGACACTGGGAGGCCCGCGCCGAGTGCGGCGGCCATCGGCTCTTCAATCAGGTAGACCTGGCTGGCGCCAGCGGCCTGCGCGGATTCTTGAATTGCGCGCCGCTCGACCTGGGTCGAGCCGCACGGCACGGAAATGATGATCCGCGGCGACGGCCGAAGCAGTTTGGTGTCGTGCACCATCTTGATGAACTGCTTGAGCATCTGCTCGGTGACGGTGAAGTCGGCAATCACGCCGTCTTTCATCGGGCGGATGGCCTCGATGTTACCCGGCACCTTGCCCAGCATCTGCTTGGCATCCTTGCCAACAGCCTGGATGATTTTCTTGGGATTGATCCCCCCCTGCTGGCGAATTGCGACTACGGAGGGTTCATCAAGGACGATGCCCCTGTCGCGCATGTAGATCAGGGTGTTGGCCGTGCCGAGGTCGATCGCGAGATCGTTGGAGAAGTAGCTGCGGAGAAATCCGAACATCAGGAATCTTTCTTCTGGTAGTTCGCGAATATGCGAAACGGCGGGCGCAAGAAGTGGCGCCAACCATGATTTTCATAGCGACGCATGGCATGGAGGCTTCACGCGTCACGTGGAACTGGCTTCGGTGTCATTGCCAGCGCGCCGTCAGTCGATAAGAGCGATCGAACTCGGGTGGTGTCTGGCTTGCTGGCGGAATCGGCCATCACGCGAGTCGTCGAGCAGACCACTTATTGAACTGCGCAAAAGCAGCATCGGAATCACAAAAGCCTCACGAAGTCGGATCGGAGATACTGTGGCCCGACACCTGCGAGTGACGTGAACCACTCGCGTCGCGCTTGGGGCGGCAGACAGGAATATCAGCGGAAGCGAATGATACCGTATGACTCTCTCCGATTCCCGCGTCAAACTTGCCCGAACGCAGCGCGGCCGGATCTGGCGCTCCCCAAACCCAGGCGCTGCAGCGCGCCAGTGCGGGCGACCCGGCGGGTCAGGCTGTCAGTGCTGAAGCCAAGGGTGGTGTTGTCGTCCATTGCCAGCGAACCGGTATCCAGCGTCTGGTTGTGACCGAGCTTCAGCCGTCCCTGTTGCCGCGCCGTGCCGCCCGTGCAGGTGTTGGCACCGTATGGCTGCTCCTTGCCGTGTGGTGTCTGCCGGACTTAAGATGATTTCGTATCGGGTTGGCGGCATTGGTGGCGCCCTGGCGGTACTCGCGCTTTTTTCAACTAGATGAAAGGCACCAGGCGCGCAGGCCCCAACGCGGCCCGGTACCAGTATTCCTACAATCCGCAGGAGCGCTCATGCTTTCAGATCTTCTGATGCACTTGCCGAGATCCAAGGCGACCGTCGTGTTACTGGCGGTGGTATCGGCCGCGGCAGTTGCAGCTCCGCAGACGAGCAGTCGGTCGCAGAGTCTTAGTACCCAACGCGGCATCAGCGACGGACAGAGCGGTGGCACCGAGCTGCAAGCCGGGCCGCTTTTGCATCAGCCCATTGTCGGGGCGCAGCCGATGGCGACACCCCAGGAACTGCCTCCCAATGGATCGACGCCATACCCGTACATTATTGCCCCGTATATCCAGGTCCCCGGCGCTACCCCCACTCCTCATCCGCAGCCACGTCCCCGGCCGATGCCGCATTAGAATTTGTGACGAATACCGACGACCGCGCCAAACTGATTGTCCGAGCCACTTACCGTGCCGAAGCCGGTGCCTTGGATCGCGCCGGCACCGCCTGCGGTCAGGCCCAGGTTCGAACCATCCTTGTTCTTGGTGTAACCAAGGTTCAGGTAGGCATCGGTGCGCTTGGACAGGTTGTAGTCAACCGATGCCACGAAGCTCCACGGATCGGCCTTGGTGCCGCGGAAGTCCTGGTAGTAGGCTGCGCCGGTCAAAGATAGTGCAGGTAGCAACTGATAGCCCACGCCCAGCCAGTACAGGTTCGAGACATTGTTAGCCCCGAGGTTGCCCGGCAGCGTGGCACCGTCGAGCGCCATGGCCCAACGATAACCAGCGTACATCTTGGCCGGGCCGAAGGCATATGATCCAGCCAGGCTGGCGCGGCGGATCTTGGCACCCGTCAGGGCACCAGTCGCGGCCAGGCCGAGGTTGGTTTCGTCGTATATACCCCCGACGGCGAACGGACCGACAGCATAGGTCAGGCCAGCGCTGTACTCCTGGCCAATCTTGGGGCTGCCCGGCACTTCACCAAAAGAGCCGCCACCGGTGTTCGAGCCAAAGCTATACAGGGCTCTGGCGGTCAGGCCACCGAAGGTGCCGGCGTACTTGACGGAGTTGTCAGCGCGGCTGGTGAACCCTGCGTCCTGGCCGATGATCGAGTAGTTCGTGGAGATCCCCATTGGGTCGAATTGCAGGCCGAAGTCATAGAGCGGGGTCTGTTGACGGCCCAGGGTCAGGGTGCCCCACTGGCTTTGCAGGCCGACGTAGGCGTTACGGCCGAACAGACGGCCGCTTTGGGCCGAGGTGCCTGTATCGAGGTTAAAGCCGCTTTCCAGTACGAAGATGCCCTTCAGGCCACCGCCCAGATCCTCCACACCACGCAGGCCCCAACGGCTGCCCGACAGGTTGCCCGAGGTCAGGCGGGTCACGCCGCTGCCGCTCCCGGGTTGGTTATTTTGATATTCGAGACCAATGTCAAGGATCCCGTACAGCGTCACACTCGACTGTGCATACGCACCACCGGCGGCCAATGCAGCGACGGTGGCAATCCATTTCATCTTCATAACACTTTCCTTGTTAGCTGATGATTGGAAACTTTGAGCTATCCCGACTGCAGGCCGACGCAATCCGCTCACGTCGATTTTGTATTATGTACCAGCGTTCGGCTAACGAAACTTGCGAACGGTGGCTTAACGAACCTTCGAACAGTTCTTTGGAACGGGCCGGTACGCATGCCGAGTACCTCCCGCATCACGCAATGCCGCAGAACTCGCGTCGGTACTGTTCTGGCGTGGTGCCAGCCTCTCGCTGGAACATCGCGATAAAGGCCGAGGCGGTGCTATAGCCGAGATCGAAGGCGATTTCCTGCACGCCGCGGCCCGTTTCCAAGGCATCGATGGCGCGCAGAAAGCGCAGGCGCTGACGCCAGTCGCCGAACGACATGCCGAGTTCGTGCTGGCACCGGCGGGCTAGCGTCCGTTCGGTCATGTGCACGCTGGCGGCCCAGTCGGCCAGCGTGCGGTGGTCGCCGGGATCCGCCTGCAACGCTTCAAGCACGGTAATCAAGGCAGGCGTGGCTGCCGCCGGCAGATAGCAGCGCTGCACCGATGCCTGCGCGAGCTGATCGACCACCACGTGCGCGAGCCGCAGGTCGGCCGGCGTGCGCGGTACATGCACGTCGCGCGCGGCGAAGTCAGCCAGTACGCTCCTGATGATCGGGCTGATGCGCACGGTGCAGGCTTCGGCCGGCAGCTGCGCGCACAAGCCTGGTTCTATGTAGATCGAGCGGTAGACGATCGCGTGCCGCAAGGTGCAGCTATGCACCACCGCCGGCGGGATCCACACCGCATACTGCGGCGGCGAAAGCAGCCGCAGTCCGTCGGTTTCCATCTGCATCGTGCCGTGCGCGGCGTAGTTCAGGTGGCCCCAGCTATGGCTATGCGCCGCGGCCTGCGTGTCAGCGCCGAATTCGTCGTAGCGAAAATAGAAAGGACCGTCCATCCCTTCGACGTCTTGGATTGGCAAGTAGCGCCGTTTGTCGGGCATGGTTTGTCGGATTCGTGTGTTTTGTGCCGAAGAAGAGTCCGGAAACCCGGATTGGATGTCCTAATTCAGCTATATGCATTAACGCGGACGCGTGCATGATAGCCCTGCACTCGCACTAAGGAAAGGAAAGCCTTCATGTGGCAATACGCGTTTCCGCTACTGGCCGTCGTGATCTGGTCCGGTAATACCGTCGTCAGCAAGATGGCGGCCGGCACCATCGCACCGGCCGAAATCAGTTTCTACCGCTGGCTGCTGGCCGCCCTGCTTTTCACGCCGCTGGCATTGCGCCCGGTGCTGCGCAACTGGCCGGCGATCCGGCCGCGATGCGGGCGGATCGCGGTACTGGGCCTGCTCGGCATGGTGGCCTATCAGTGCCTGGCTTATTACGCGGCCTACATGACCACCGCCACGCACATGGGCATCATCGGCTCGCTCACGCCGATGATGGTGCTGGCGTTGTCGATCCTGCTGCTGGGACAGCGCCTGACGGCCGGTGCCGTGGCGGGATCCCTGCTGTCGATCGCCGGCGTGCTGGTGGTGGTGTCATCCGGCGACCTCCGCGGCCTGATGGCCAGCGGCGCCAACCTGGGGGACGGACTGATGCTGCTGGCGATGCTGGCCTACGCGGTCTACGTCATCCTGCTTAAGCGCTGGAATATGAAGGACGTGCCTGCGTTGCAACTGCTCTACCTGCAAATCGTCGTAGCCGTTGTCGCCCTGTTGCCGCTCTACCTGCTCACGCCCAGGATGGGCCTCTCGGCGGCCAACCTCCCGCTGGTTGGATTCGCCGGATTGATGGCGTCGATGGTCGCGCCGCTGGTGTGGATGCACACGGTCGCCAGCATTGGCCCAAGCCGCGCGAGCATGTTCTTCAACCTGATCCCGTTGCTCACCGCGCTGATCGCGGCGGTGGTGATCGGGGAGTCGCTGGCGGCGTATCACGCGCTCGGCGGGGCGCTGACGGTCGCGGGTGTGCTGCTGGCCGAGTTGTGGAAGGCGCCGCCGCGGCTGCAAGCTGCGGCGCCGTGAGAAGCCGCCGTGCCCTCAGGCGCGCCCTGCTGCCCGCACCGAGCCGTAGCGCGCGGTCAGCCGGTCTACGGAGTGACGGAAATCGCGGATCGTTTCGTCAATGATCTGCTGAACCGGCACGACCGAATCGATTCGTCCGCATACCTGCCCCGTCAGCGGCACTGCCGCCTCCATGTCGCCGCCAAAGTAGAGCTGCTGAACGCCGGCGAATTCACTCTTGATGTTCTCCGGCAATTCCAGCTCGATCCGGGAGGTGCGCGCCGTGCGCAGCGCCCGGAGCGCCGGGCCCTTGCCGCCGCGATTGAGAAAGACGGTATCTGTCTCCTGCGCGCCGACGATGGCATTCTTCCAGTTGTCATGAACGGGCGACTCGGCCGATGTCAGCATGCGCGTGCCCATCTGTATGCCTTCCGCGCCCATCGCGAACGCCGCCGCCATCGTGGCGCCGTCGCAGAAGCCACCCGCGGCTACCACCGGGACATCGACCTTCGAGCAGACAAGCGGCAGCAACACCATGGAGGTCACGTCGCGCTGGTTCTTGAACCCACCGCCCTCGCTGCCCTCCACAATCAGGCCGTCCACGCCGGCCGCCACCGCCTTGAGGGCGCCGGCCAGGGTTGGCACCACATGAAAAACCGTGAGGCCGGCTTCCTTCAGCTCCGCGCAATAGCGTGTCGGGTCACCAGCCGATGTTGTCACGAACCGGATCCCCTGGTCGACGACGAAACGTACGATATCGGGATCTCGCACATAAGTCAGCGCGATGTTGACCCCGAATGGCTTATCGGTCAGTTCTCGCATCTTGCGAATCTCGACGCGAATCGTATCCAGTTCTCCGGATGAAGTCTCGATGATTCCCATCCCACCCGCGTTGGAGACCGCGGCCGCCAGTTGCGCCCTGGCGATCCACCCCATTGGGGCCTGGATTATCGGATGCTGGACGCCCAGCATCTCGGTCACTCGATTCGTTATCGTCATGGCTTTGTCTCCGCTCTACTCTGGTAATACTGCGCGGATGCGCCGCGCCCTCTTCACGTTGAAAAAAGCCCGTGGCGCGATAGCGCGTTCCGCATTCGGGAATGAAACCTGGCCGTAGAGCTTAGGGGCACGCCGATACACCGTCCAATGATTGTTTTGAATAGGTATTCATGCATTCCGGACATGGTGTCTCCATGATTAGTGGTATCGATCGAAGTTGTATTTCCTTGCGGCCTCGAGGTCATCCGCCGCTATCTCCGGATGCGTCCTGAGGAGCGCGTCCCGAAAGGCTGTCCAGAAGCGCGGATCGCGCCACCGCGAGTAAGACATGACCCAGTAGAGATCATCCAGCGCGCGCCGGACAAGAAGATCCAGGTCACGCTGAAAGGGGGGCAGCGTATCGTCGATGGGCAAGCGATACTTGCGCTTTAAATGGGACACGATGGCATCGCTGTCGCCTATCGCCTGCCCGCCATCGTCGACATACGGGAGCTGGCCGCGCGGCGCCGCTTTCGCATCCAGGGCGTGGCGATGCTCGAAAGGCAGGCCGCACAGTTTCAGGAACGCGAATATCTTCAGACCGTATGGATTGTTGTCTTCAAGGCCAAACAGATCCGGATAGGAAAAAAGTGTGATCATGCCGGCCTCCGCAGCAGATGGCCCCGGCTCTCTACACCAGCCAGGCCTGATGATTCCAGGCGATGAAGCCAGCATGCCGCGCGGGAGAACCCGGGAAGCGGAGTGCCCGCCTCCCGGGCCCGCGGCAGCTTTTCAATGCTCCGCTTCGGACTGGACCGCGCCGATGGAGGCCATGACAACGCGACGCGCGTCGAACTCCTCGGCAATCTTCTGATCCTGCGCGAACTGCGCCTCCACATCGACATTGGCAAACTCGATAGCGCCCATGTCGGCAAATGCACTCTGCACGCGCGGGCTCCACAGGCCGATATCCTTGACTGTGGGGACAATACGGCTGAACAGCCGCTGGCGGAATTGCCGCATGGTTTCGGACTCCCGCACTGCCTTGGCGCACTCCTCCTCCGGCAACCCGAGGCGGCCCCAGACCTCCTTCTGGTCGAAGCGGTCGCGCATCATGTAGCAAGCCTCGATCACAAAGTCCTCGCGCTCCTTGCGTTCGGCCTCCGTCAACTGCGGATAGAAACCGCGCAGCGCGGTGCGGCCGAATGCAACGTGGCGCGCCTCGTCCTGCATCACGTAGGCGTTGATCGATGCAGCCAGCGGATTCTTGGAGAAGTCGCGAATGCGCTGGAACGCGGCCAGCGCAAGCCCCTCCACCAGCACCTGCATGCCCAGATAGCAGAAGTCCCAGCGCGAATCGGTCAGGATGCTCTCAAGCAAGGACTTGAGTCCCGGCGTGATGGGATAGAGGATGCCGACCTTCTCGTGCAGCAGGCGCGAATAGGCCTCCACGTGGCGTGCTTCGTCCATGGTCTGCGTGGCGGCATAGAACTTGGCATCCATGTCCGGGACCATCTGCACGATCCGCGCCGAAACCATCAGGGCGCCCTGCTCGCCATGCAGGAACTGCGACAGCGAATGCGCCTGCTGGTGGCGGCGCACTTCGATGCGGTCGTGCTTGCCCATCTTTTCCCAGAGCGGCGTGCCGTAGATCGGGATCATCCGGTCATCGAGTTCCTGCGGGTTCTCGGGATCGAGTTCCTGCGACCAGTCGATCCGGTCGGTGGCGTTCCATTGCTGCTTCTTGCTGGTTTCATAGAGCTGCAGCAGTTTGGAATTCTCGTTGTCGTATTCCCAGTTGAACTCGGTGGCAACCTGGCTGCCGATCGACCAGCCCGTCTGTACCACCGGCAGCGTGTAACGATGAACGGATGACATGCAATCTCCTTTGGCGCTCATGGGTTTCGACCGGTCTCCATGCCTGCTTAGCCGGAGTTGGGACCTGTCTTGAATTTGCGTTGGCTTCCGGCTATAAACAGAATCATAATTCTCTTTCTTGTTAATTCAAGGACCCGGCACAGGGTCCGGAGAAGCCGGGAGACATTGATGCAGTTCCACAATCTGACTGTCGCGCAGGTCACTCGGGAGACCGAAGATGCTTGCTCCTACACGCTTTCGATTCCCGACGCGCTGCAGCAATCTTTCGCCTACCGTGCCGGGCAGCACCTCACCTTCCGGGTAAACGTGGATGGGGAAATACTGCTGCGGAGCTACTCGCTTTCCAGTTCGCCTGAAGCGGGAGGCCTGCCGGTTGTCACGGTCAAGCGCATCCCCGATGGCCGCGTGTCGGGATGGTTTCATGCCCATGTCCGGGCCGGAACCCGGCTGGAGGTGAGCGCACCGGCTGGCCGCTTTGTCTGCGAGAACATGGATGCGCCGCTTTTCTTCTGCGCGGCGGGCAGCGGCATTACACCGGTCCTCTCGATGATCCGGTCGGCGCTGGCATCCACTCACCGCAGGATGACGCTCTTCTACGCCAATCGCGATACGCCCGGCGCGATCTTCGCGGCGGAAATTGCCGCCCTGGCGCGGGGTAATCCGGATCGCCTGACTGTGCATATGCACTACGACGATGCCGATGGCTTTCCCGAGCGCGGCAAGATTGCCGCCCTGCTCTCGTCCGTTGCGCAATGCCAGCTTTATCTGTGCGGGCCGGGGCCATTCATGCAGACCGTACAGGAAGCAGCCGAGGCGGCCGGGATGGCGCGCGGGCGCGTGCATCTGGAGCGATTCGACGCTCCCATGCCAAACCCTGAGACCGGCTCGGCGACCCGTGCGGCATCGTCGGCGGCAACCAGCGCGGTGGAGTGCGATGCCAAGGTAATCCTCGGCGGCGCACTGCATGTCGTGCGTGTCGCCAGCGGCCAGTCACTGCTGCAGGCCGCGCTCGCCTGCGGCGTGGATGCGCCCTATGCTTGCGAGGAGGGCTATTGCGGATCGTGTGCTGCCAAGTGCATCGATGGCGCGGTGGTTCATGAGCGCAACGATGTCTTCGGCGCCGACGAGCTTGCTGCCGGCTGGATCCTGACCTGCCAGGCGCGACCGCGCCAGGAGCGGCCGGTCGCAATCACCTACGACGTATGACAGCAGAAACCACCATCCCGGCAGACGCTGCGGCGACCACGTTGCGCGCCGGGCTGAAACAACCCCGTCAGGAACGCAGCGAAGCCACCCTCAAGGCCATGCTGGCGGCCGGCCGGACGCTGATCAACGAGGCCGGCAGCCTGACCGGGTTTTCCCTCGCCGATCTCGTGCGCGCCGCTTCCACCTCGGTCGGGGCCTTCTATGCACGGTTTCCGGACAAGGAGACCTTCTGCGCGCTGGTGCTGGAAGACACTCTGGCCGAATTGCGAGCCGAACTGGACTATTCGCTGGCCACGGACCCGACCTGGAACGCAGGTCCCGCTGCCGCGATCTGCGGCCGTATCGTTGGTTTCTATGTCGGTCTGTTCCGCAGGCATCGCGGCCTGTTTGCGGCCTACATGCGGCATAGCCCTGCGCAGAATCCCCTGTGGCAACCTATCCGCGAGGCCAACCGGCGGATCCTGGACGCCATGGTGCCGCGCCTGGCCAGCCATGTTGCCGCCGGGCGCTTTACCGGACCCACCGGACCCGACAACGAGACCCGGATCGCGGTGCAACTTGTGATCAGCGCGCTGACCAGCATCGTGCTGCATGCGCCCAGCGGCATGGCCCTGGACGATCCGCGGCTGGAGCAACGGCTCACGGCGATGCTGTATTGCTATCTATCCTCGCCTGCGGCCGGCGACGCATAGGCGCGCTAACCCTCCGGCAACAGCAGGTAGCGCCTCATCATCCTGACGAGATGGGTTTCCAGCTTGCGTCCTTCGAGATGCAACGGGCCCGGATCGTTGAGCAATATATTGGCCAGCGTGCCCACCAGGAATTGAATGGCGACCCGTACCTCGAAGGTGGCGTGGGCCAGCCGCGGCGAATCAAGCTGGCCGGCCAGCAACGGCACAAGCAAGTCCTGCACGCGCCGGTTGGCTTGCCGCATGGGATTGTCCCCGCTGCCTGTCGCCGAGTAATGGCGCAGGAATCCCTTGAAGAGGCCGCGGTTCTGCCGGAAGCGGCCGACGTAGATGCGCACGATGCGCTCGACGATGGCGGATGCCGGGCCGGTTTGCCAGACCGGATCCTCCGCGATCGATTGCCGGGTGATCGCTTCGGCTTCGGCCAGCGCGGCCTCGAGCATGAATGCGAGGAAAGCCTCCTTGTCCTTGAAGCGCGCGTAGAAGGCGCCAATCGATGTGTTTGCCGCGCCGACCACGTCGCTCAGCGAAATCTCATCCAGATTGCCGCGCTGCTCGGCAAGCGCACGGCCGGCCTTGACCATCTTGTCGAGGTTTTGCTCGCTGCGCGACTGGCGCGGGGGGCGCATGGCGGGTGGCTGCTCCGTGCCTGCCGCGAGTGCCTTCGCCGAACGGCGCGCGGGCGCCCCCTTGCTAGCGGACGTGCTTGCCCGGCCTGGCGGCCGGGTCGCGGGCTTGCGGATCGTTGGCATGACGGCGGAACTCTCGTTGAGCGACAAAGAGCCGCATTATGCGACATGTGCCACCCGACGCTTGAGAATCCCATGACGGGTGCCGTGATCCCGGCAAGGCCCCCGCGCGAGTCCTATTCCAGCCGGCTTCGGCAGCTTCGCCACGCAGGCGAGTGGCATCGAAACAATTCATGTAGGCACAAAAGGAAATTGAACATCCCTGAGCCGTTATACCGTCATCATTGGCGTCTACGCTATATCTTGGGGGGAACGAGCCCAGGCTCCCCATGGCCATCGGCGTTGGCCGTGCCGCCTCGATCCGGGCCATTGCGCAAGAGTTGGAACGAAGGTGTTGAGATGAAGCACTATCCGCTCGAATCGCGTTTCGCCACGCAACGGCGTAGCCGATCCTGGCCCCTCGGCGCGGCTTTCGGCAGCCGGATCGCCATTGGCGCGTTGATGCTTGCGCCCGCGCTGGCTGGCGCCCAGGGCGCCCCCGACTTTAGTTTCCTGAACGCCAACGTGCAGAAGCGCGCCAACGGCGTGCTGTCGCTAATGTCTTATTCCGTGGTGCCGGACCTGACTTCCAGTTCGTTGTCGATCAACAACGCCAGCTCCGGCAACCCCGGCATCGTGATGTCGCAGCTAGGTGGCGGCGCGACCATGAGCAAGTCATTTCCAATCTACCTCGAAGGCGCTATCGCCTATAGCCGGTACGATCCCCAGTTCGTTGCGTCCAATGGAACAGAATCGAGATCCGTGCCGACCAAGTGGAACACAGTCTCCGCCACCGGCGGGATTGGTTGGGATTTCCCCCTGACGGAGAACAAGGAACTGGTGTTCCGGCCCATCTTCAACTTCTCACTGGGTTATGTAGCTAGCGATCTCTCGGTGGCCAAGTTTGTCACGGAGCGCATTACCGACCGGCAGATCAACTTCCTGGACCACGGCACCCTGAACGCCTACGGGCTAGGCGGCTCGGTCATGCTGGACTGGGAGCACTACCGGGAAACCCACGAGATCGACCTCGAGTTGCGATACACCAATATCCATCTCCAGAGCTTCGGCGGCAGTTCGGAAGCCGTGCAGGGATCGGCCTCTGCCCAGACCGCCAACCTGTACGCGCGCTGGCGCGCGCCCACGGGACTGCGCGCCCTGGACCGGCCCGTGCGCTATGTGCTGGAACTTTCGCACTCGCGCTATCTTGGCAGCCAGTCCGAAATCCTCGGATTCACCAACCTGACGACCCTGGGCACGGGCCTGGAACTCGATACCAGCGCGCATGAAGTGTTCGTGACGCGCATACGCGCCGTGGTGCGCTACGTATTCGGCAACAACGTGTCGGGCGTCTCGCTGGGACTGGCTGCCAGCTTCTAGCGCCGCGGCAGTCAGGCGACGACCGGGATTCTCCCGCGTTGAAGTCCTGATATCGCGCGTCGAAGCTGGTCAACGTGCGCAATGAAGAGATCACCATTCCCAATGCCGTCGTGGTGGCCTCTCCCATCGTCAACTATTCGCGCCATGCCACGGACCGTGGCGCCCTGGTTGCAACCACCGTCACCATCGGCTATGACACGCCATGGCGGCAGGTCCACGCCATGCTGCTGGCGGCGGCATCGCGCATGCGGCATGTCGCCATGGTGCCTGCGCCGTTCGTGCTCCAGCGGACGCTGTCCGACTATTACGTGGAGTACGAGCCGATGGTGGCCATCGACGATCCCGCCGCTGTCGTCCCTGCACGTTTACGCCCGCAGGCGCTGTCGTCCCTGCACGCCGAGATCCAGGACGAATTCAACCGCAACGGGGTGCAGATCATGTCGCCGCACTTCATGGCCCAGCCAGCGGAGCCGGTAGTGGTCAAACCCGGGCAATGGGGAGGCCAGGATCCAGGCGGCCCGGCGTAGTCGCGGCACCCTTTTCGGCACGCTCGGACAGGGCCCTTGGTACGTGCCACCGCCCTCGCCTCGCAGGCTAAATGTTGACCTCGCCGGCGACCCGGCTGATGCACGCGATGGCATGTTGCGCCATGGGCGACGGCGTGCGGTTGCGCAGGCTCACGACACCCATCTCGGAGTACAGCGCCGGCAGTCCCGGGATACGCAACGGGAGCAGCGCGCCAGCGTCGATATCGGCCTGCACCGACGTCTGCGTCGCGGCCAGGACGGTGTCGGTGGACAAGGCCACGGACCGGAGGATGGTGATGTCGTCGCACTCAAGCGCAAGCGGGGCTTCCTGTCCCGCCGGCAATCCAAGCACCTTTGCCAGTTCGGCCTTCACGATGCTCGGTACTTTTGTGGCCGCGACACCGTAGTGCCAAGCCTCGGTCAATGTGCACTGACGCGAGGCCAGCGGATGCGATGCACGAACGTAGAAGCCGCCGCGCTGGGCTCCCACCGGCCGGATCTCCAGAGCCGCATCTTCCGGCAAATCCCGCACGTCCGCGACAAAGAACTCGATATCCTCCGCGCGCAAGCGTTCCAGCAACTGCTTCCAGTTGCTCTCCTCGACGCGCAAGGCAACCCTGGGATAGAGCCGGCGCAATTCGGACAACGCTCGTGGCATGAGGGTGGCGGCCGGGAATGGCCCGGCCCCGAAGGCGGTATCGCCCAGCTGGCTGTCGCGATAAAGATCGACATCGCGCTGCAGGCAGCGCGCATCGAACAGCAGCCTGCGCGCCCGTTCGATCACGAACTCGCCCGCCGGAGTCGGCCTGACCTCGCCCACGTCACGGTCGAACAGGCGGATGCCGAGATCGCTTTCGATGGCCTGGATGCTGCGGCTGAAGGCCGGCTGGCTGAGGTGGACCCGCTCGGCCGCCCGCGCGAAATGCAGTGCGTCGGCGAGCGCCAGGACATGGCTGAGGCGGCGGAGGTCCATCATGTGCGTTGCTCCTGACGCATTGGAACGTTGCATAGTATGCATTGGACGCATCGGCCCGGCAAGCCTAAAGTCGTTCGGACCTGATGGCGCCAGAAGGCCCGGACCGTTCAGACCATAGAGCAAGATCGGAGACACCCCCCAATGAGTATGCAACTACAGAACATGCTGATCGCGGTCGTCATGCTCGGCTTTGCCGGCATGGAGTTCGTTACGCGCCGCTACCAGACGAGCGTCAACGCCACCCGGGACGACACCAGGCTGGAACTGGCCATGTTCCTGAGCCTGATCGCCATCACGCAGCCCCTGGCCCTGCTCGTCACGGGCCAGCTTTGCGCCTGGTTCATGCCGGAGCAGCGAGGGGCGTGGGCGAACCTGCCGTGGTGGGCAATGGCCGCGATCCTGCTGGTTTGCGACGACATGACCCAGTACTGGTGGCACCGCGTATCGCATTCGCCGCTGCTGTGGCCCTTGCACCGCGCGCACCATACCGCGCAGTACATGAGCATCCGCGTGACGTACCGCAACAACTTCTTCTACTACCTGATGATGCCGGGGCTGTGGATTGCCGGTGTCCTGCTCTACCTGGGCTTTGCCAAGGTCTATGGCGCGTACCTTGTCATCAAGCTGACGGTGATCCTTGGGGCGCACAGCGCATGGCGCTGGGACGAGCCCTTGTACCGGATCCGCGCACTGCGCCCGCTGATGTGGATCCTGGAGCGGACCATCTCGACGCCTGCCACGCACTGGGCTCACCACGCGATCACCAACGACGATGGGATCGGGCACTACAAGGGCAACTTCGGCAATCTCCTGTTTTTCTGGGACATCCTCTTCGGCTCGGCGCACATCACGCGCAAATACCCGGCGGGGATTGGCTTGCAGGACGACCGGCTGTTCGGGCAGGAGCGCTGGTACATCCAGATGTTCTACCCGCTGGTCCAGTCGCGTCGCGAGCATTCGGCGCTGCGCTTCGGGGGGCACGCTTATGTGGAAGCGGAAGCGGACGCCGATGCGGCCCCGCAAGGCACGGAACAGCGGAGGTCGGCATGAACGACCGCACGCTGACAGAGCAACTGGCTGAGCAAGCCATCGCGAGCGCCCGCATGGAGTCGGTGTTCGAGGCACAACGCCACGCCTTCCTGCAGAACCCCTGCCCCGATGCCGGGCAGCGGCGCCAGCACCTGCGCGCGCTCAAGCGGCAACTCCTGCGATACCAGGACGTGCTCGCCGAAGCGATCGACCGGGATTTCGGCGAGCGTTCCCTCGCGGAAACAAAGATGCTGGAAGTGCTGCCGACCACGCTGGAGATCAATCACGCGATCTCGCATGTGCGCCGCTGGATGCGTGCAAGCCGCCGCCGGCCGGAACTGCTTTTTGCCAGCAACAGCCTGCGCGTGACTTACCAGCCCAAGGGCGTCGTCGGCGTGATTGCCACCTGGAATTTCCCGGTCTACCTGTCGCTGGGGCCGCTGGTGGCGGCGCTGGCAGCGGGCAACCGCGTCATGATCAAGATGCCGGAGACCACGCCGGCAACCAACGCCACGCTCAGGCAGATGTTGGGCGAGGTCTTCGCCGAAGACCACGTGGCGCTGGTCGGCGGCGAACTCGCGGACCCAGGCGCCTTCACCGCCCTGCCATTCAACCATATCGTCTTCACCGGTTCGCCGGCGGTGGGCCGTATCGTCATGGGCCAGGCAGCGCGCAATCTCACACCGGTCACGCTGGAGCTGGGCGGCAAGTCGCCCGCGATCGTCCTGCGCGACTATCCGGTGCGCGAGGCCGCCCGGCGCATCGCGCATGGCAAGGGAATCAACTGCGGACAGGTCTGCGTGGCCCCCGACTACGCGCTGGTGCCACGCGAGCGCGTGGACGAATTCATCAAGGCGGTGGTCCACAGCTTCGGCGAACTCTACGGCAAGCGTACCGCGCAAAACGCGGATTACACGGCGCTGGCCAGCGACCGCCACGCTGCGCGCATCAAGGACATGCTGGAGGATGCGCGCGCCAAGGGTGCGATTGTGATCCCCTGCGGCGAGGTCGGCCCCGGACGCCGCCTGGCGCTGCATGTGGTGACGAACTGCACGCCGGATATGACGCTGATGCGCGAAGAGATCTTCGGGCCCGTCCTTCCGGTGGTGCCCTACGACACGCACGAGCAGGCCATCGAAATGGTGCAGCGGCAAGCGCGCCCGCTGGCCTTGTATTGCTTCAGCCATGACGCGTCCGAGCGCGGCAAGCTGCTCGCGCGCACGCATTCGGGCGGTGTCACGATCAATGACTGGGCGTGGCACGTGGTCAACCATGACGCCCCCTTCGGGGGCGTGGGCCAGTCAGGCATGGGCAATTATCACGGTGAAGAGGGCTTTCGCGAGTTGTCGCATGCGCGCACGGTATTCAAGCGGCATCGCCTCTTTCCCATCGAGCTGTTTTATCCGCCCTACGGCAACCTGGCGCAGCGCCTGACGTTGAAGCTGTTTGCGGGCCACGGCGATCCGGCGGTGAAGAAGCCGTTCTGAGCGGCCCAATGAGAAACCGGAGCGGCGGCCCCCGCTCCGGCATTTCAGTTGCTGCTGGCGTTCGGCGTTGCCAGTTTTTTCATCGCTTCATCGACCGCCTTCTTCATGCTGAGCGTGTCCGCGCCCTGGCGCGGCGGATAGTCCTGCAGGCTCTTCAGGTGCGCCTGCAGGAACGGCCCGCCCGCCGTGGGTGCCCAGAGCTTTTGCGCAACGAAACGCCGCCCCGCGTAACCCCACTCATGGGATTCCGGATCCATCTTTTCCATGGGATCCATCAGCAGGTTGAAGATGTAGGGCACGCTCGGATATGACTTTGCGTTAAACCAGCTACCGTCCTTCTTGACGCCGATATGCATCTTCCAGGCGTCGACGCGAATCGCCATCAGATCCGTTTCGTCGTAGTAAAAGATCTCGCGGCGCGCCGATTTCTCGGTCTTGCCCATCCAGTAGTCGAGGTTGTTATAGCCATCCAGGTGCACCTTGTAGCTGGTCCCGCTCATCTTGTAGCCTTTGAGCAGGTCCTCCTTCAGATTCGGCGCGCCCGCCGCGGCGGCCAGAGTCACGAACAGATCTTCATGGCTCTGGATCCCGTTGAGGTCGGAACCCGCCCGGATCTTGCCCGGCCAGCGAATCAGGCAGGGTACCCGCACGCCGCCCTCCCAAGTCGTACCCTTCTCCCCACGGAACGGCGCATAGCCGCCATCCGGCCACATCATCAGTTCGTTGCCGTTGTCGGTCGAGTAGATCACGATCGTATTGTCGGCCACGCCCAGGTCCTTCAGCTTCTGGAGAAGCTGCCCTACCTGCTCGTCGTGCTCGATCATCTTGGCGCGCACGACATCCTGTTCGGCGCGGCCCTCCGCAACGGCCTTCTGGAGATACTGGTTCTGCGGATGCGACCAGATGTGGATGGCCGTCGTGTTGAACCAGACGAAGAACGGCTTGTCGCCCTTGCCCACGCGATCCATATAGTCGAGGGTTGCCTTGGTGACCTCGGAATCGAAGGTTTCCATGCGTTTGCGGGTCAGCGGACCGGTGTTTTCGATCTTCTGCTTGCCGACGCGGCCGAACTTCGGGTCCACGGTCGCATCGTCCTGCGTCGTGGCCCAGGTATGCAGGACACCGCGCGGCCCTACGTTCTTCGTGTATTCGGGGTTGCGCTGCCCGGGGTAGTCGAGTTCTTCCGGCTCCTCCTCGGCGTTGAGGTGGTACAGGTTGCCGAACCATTCGTCGAAACCATGCATGGTCGGCAGGAACTCGTTGCGGTCGCCGAGATGGTTCTTGCCGAACTGGGCCGTGGCATAGCCTTGCGACTTCAGCACCTCGGCAAGCGTCGGGTCTTGCTTCTGGATGCCACGCGCGGATCCGGGAATGCCGATGGTGGTCATGCCGGTGCGGATCGGCATCTGGCCGGTGATGAAGGCCGCCCGCCCCGCGGTGCAGCTCGGCTGACCGTAGTGGTCGGTGAAGATGGCACCGTCGCGGGCGAGGCTGTCGATATTGGGCGTGCGTCCCATCATGCCGTGGGTGTAGGCGCCAATGTTCCACATGCCGATATCGTCGCCGAATATGACGACAATGTTCGGCTTGCCGCCCGGCGCCTGCGCCATGGCCAGCGGCGGGAACAGGATTACCGTCAGGACGAGGAGCACTGCGATGGCAAATCCGCGCCAAAGCGCACCCCGTTTATCGCCGGTCCGCCGATACGAAGCCACGCCCGCAAACGGCGCCACCGTCTTGACGCTTTCCCATGCCATTGAAGTCTCCCGCCTGCGCTGTGTATCCAGATGGAGGCATGCCGCGCACGCATCGGCGCGCTCTGTATGCAAGCACGCGAGCGCTGTGATGCACCGCCCGATTTCGTCCATGGCGCCGCCTCTGCACGGGAAGTCGCCTTGCGCGCACCCGCGCCCGGCTCGACTGAAATCATGGGAAATGCGCGCCATCCTGGCTAATCCAATATGAACGCGTAGCCGACTGGAAGTGAAAATTCTTGGCGGCCGTGTAAAGCGAAATCGCTGGCTTCCCCGCGACCGGGCTTCCAGACGGGTCTCCGGGCGCCGGCAGGCACGCCCTCTCCGTTACAGAAAGGTCTCGATGATATCCGTCGACGACCGCGTTCCCAGCGCGCTGAAGTTGGCTTCCAGCCAGCTATCGGCGCGCTCGCGCCCCAGTGTGTAGAGCTCGCGCAGGAAGTGCCAGTCAGCATTGAATTTGCTCGATACCCCAAGCCGGGCCATCTCGGTCTCGGCATCGATGTTATGGATGAACATGCGCCGGTATTGCGCCGGATCCAGCGCGCCTTCGTCGATCAGCCGGGAGACAAACTCAATCGCGCGCATTTCCCGCATCAGCGACGAGTTGAAACTCAGCGTATTGACGCGGTCGATGATTTCGCGTGCCGTAGTCGGCACATCGGGAATGCGGATCGGATTAATGCGGATGATCAGTACATCGCGGCTGTCGGTCTCGTAGATCAGCGGGTAGATGGGCGGGTTGCCCATGTAGCCGCCATCCCAGTAATACTCCCCTTCGATCTCCACAGCCTGGAACAAGCTGGGCAGGCAACTCGACGCCAGCACCGCCTGGATGCTGATCTCGTGATTGGTGAACACCCGCATGCGGCCGCTCAGTACATTGGTGGCGCACAGGAAGAGCCTGGGGCTGCGGCAGTTGCGCAAGATATCGAAATCGATCATCTTGACCAGCATGTCGCGCAGCGGGTTCAGATTGGACGGATTGAGCTGGTAGGGAGAAAAAAAACGGGTGATATGGTCAAACAGCAGCCACCCGGGCGAGAGGTTCAACCGGTCGAGCCCCAGCATCCGGTCGAACCAGGTGGGTTGCAGAGGACTCATTCGCGCGCATTCGGCGACGCCTCGCCACAACGCTTCAAGCATTTGGCGCGCCCCCTCGCGCCCGCCGCTGACGATGCCATAGGCAAGCACGGTGGCATTGACCGCGCCGGCGCTGGTACCGCTGATGCCGTCGACCTCGATGCGGCCGTCTTCCAGCAGGCGGTCGAGCACGCCCCAACTGAACGCCCCGTGGCTGCCGCCGCCCTGCAGTGCAATATTGATGCGGCGAACCGGGGAGGATGGCGTCTGGTTGCCGCTGCCCGCCTCCGTTGCCGGGCGGGCTGGCGCCGTTCGCCGGATCGAACGCCGGGCTCCGCTCACTGTTGCTCTGGCACGCTGGGACATGGAGGTCTCCTCGATCGATGGCGTCTGAGGCTCAATGCGGTGCCGGCCGGCCAAGCCGCCACGTCAGGTTGCGACGCGCGCGGGCTTCGCAGCGGGCCTGGAATAATTCGGTGTAGTAGATGCGGGGACGCGCCAGCAGCGCATCCAGCACAGCCCGTTCGCGGGCGTCATAGACCAGATCGTCGAGATCGGGGCGCTCGGCCCGCAGGCGCGCCCCGTCCTGACGAAAGCGCGTGCGTCCGCCCCCGAGAACCGCCAGGTCGATATCGACGGCAAAGGCGCAATCCGGGTCGGCCGGCACGGCGGTGTGCGTGGTCGCCAGGATCATGTCGGCAATGCGTCCCGCCGCCGGGATGCCATCCCCCGCCCAGCGCAGGAACCACTCGGCGCTGCGCTGCTCGTTGTCCCTGGCTCCGGGAATGAAGATCACATCATGGCACCACAGCGCCAGTTCCACGGCATCGGGATCAGGGACCGCGCCACGCGCCCAATCGAGATCGCGCAGGCAGCGGCGGATGTGCCGCAGGGTGTGATAGTAGCGCGCCGGTTCGGCGTAATGCAGCACCAGGTCGGCATGGACGGCTTCGGCGAGGATGCCGCCACTGCGCGACCACAGCGCCAGGAAACGCGCTTGCATCTCGTCCATTTCACCTCCCCGACACCAAGGAGCCACCAACCGGGCCGCATCCGGGTCGCATCCGGGTCACGTGCCGGAACCCTCCGGCCAGCCCGAGTATGCGCTCCGTTAAGGCCGATTAGGCGGCGGCGGGCCGGCACCAGCGTACGCGGCCGCACTATTGCGAGAAAACCCGTCTATGCAGGTTGGGCAAGCCCGGTGACGGTGCCTAGAATGCCAAAGGTGGAAGCTCGCGATTTGCGGACAAACGCTTTGACGGCCAGCTGATCGACCGAACGGATTGAGATGCATATGGACCGAGAACCGAAACCTGAGGCGTCCGATGGCTCGGTGATGTTCGCGGACGTCAGTGGCAGCACGAGGCTATATGAACTGGCCGGCGATACGGTTGCCTTCGGTGCCATCGGCCGCTGTATCGCTGTCATGAAGTCCTGCTCCGGCGCATCCCAGGGCCGGGTCGTCAAGACAATCGGAGACGAGGTCATGGTGCTGTTCCCATCGGCCGAACAGGCGATGCAGGCGGCACTCGACATGCAAGTGGCTGTCTCTCAACTTCCTCCCATCGCCAGTGTTCCCATGTCGGTCCATATCGGCTTTCACCATGGACCGGTCTTGTCCGACGAATCGGGCGACGTATTTGGTGACACCGTGAATCTCGCGGCTCGCCTGACGAAGCTCGCGTCACGCGGCCAGATCATCACCAGCAAGGATGCGGTGGAACACCTGTCCGCAAGGCTGCGCCAGATGACTCGCTACCTGTATCCGATCCAGGTGCGCGGCAAGGAACCGCCTGTCGAGTTGTTCGAAGCAATATGGGAGCAGAACGCCGACATGACCGTCATGGCCAACGCAAGTCCGCGCTCGTTGCGCTCCGCGCTGCTCACGCTAAGGTACCGGGAGACGCTGCTCGAAATGAATGCCGCATCCCTGCCGGTGACCATCGGCCGTGATAGCGGCATGAGCATTGTGGTTTCGGACCGGCAAGCGTCCAGATTCCAGGCCACGGTCGAGTCTCGCGCGGGCAGATATGTGCTGATCGACAGCAGCTCGAATGGCACACACGTCACCATCGATGGCGAAGATGAGTTCGTTCTGCGCCGCGACGAAGTCACGCTCAGGGGCCATGGCTGGATTACCTTTGGCCAGTCGATGGAATATGCGGGTGAGCGGGTCGAGTTCTTTTTGTACGTCGAAGGGCGTGGGTGAGAATGCAAGGCCAATGGCATGCAGCCTGTCGGTGATGCCGCATCGGGGGCAGATCAGCTCTACAGCGCCTTCTTTCGTTTGGTCCGATAGCGCATCCTGCCGTTCTCCAGATGTCCGGTCGTCGTCACCAGCCATTTCCCGTCTGCCGACAAACTCTCGTCCCATTCGCCAACCAGTGTCAGCTTCCCGTCGATATAGCGGAAGGTCTGAGCGGAGTGACTGCAGCAACTACCTCGTTGTGCCGACATCACCGCATGGCGACGGGTGTCAATGGATATCTGCGGCAAATTGGACAATTCCTCGTTAGGGACGAATTGCCGCGCTACCGGATCGAACAGAAAGAAGTGCGTGGTGTTGTTCGGACCTGCGCCCCCCGACATGCCGAAGATGCTTATGTCCCGGTGGCCATCGAAATTGGCGTCGACGACTTGCAGGAATTCCTTGTCTGCGGTTTGTCCCTCTGAATCGAAGTCGCGAAGGACCTGCAGGCGCCGACCGGTTCTTCGGTCCAGCACCTCGATGGCCACCGGCACTCCAGCCTCTGGCGCGTCACTATCAGGACGAAAGCCGACGCGAAAGCGAAAGTCCTTTGTGCTGGCCTTCTGCTCAACCCACTTCAGTTCGAACAAATCATCCCGGTCGATCCAGCCATGGAATGCCGATCCGTCCCGATGGACATGCTCGACTTCATACCAATCCGGTCTGCTGGCAAGAACAGCGACAAAGCTCCCGGCGTCCAGGCTGGCCACAGGCGACGCACGATCTGCCTGCGCGAAGACTGGCACCGCCTTTTCGAGGTAGAGAATGTCGCCATAGGTGCGCGGCGTCACCAGTTTGAAGCGATCGGCATAGTATGTCGTTTCATAATGGTGGATTGCCCGGCCGTAAGCCGCCGGTTCGCAGACGCCGAGCGCGCAAGCACCGACTTCGTCTGGGGTGGGCCGACGTTCGGGCGGCACTGCCTCGCTGCGCTGGAATGCTCTCCTGGGCTGCCAGGCGACCGTAAATGCCGAATCGCTCCCCTTTAGCATGGCTTCGCCGGTGCTGATATTGGTTCGGCAAAATGGCTGGGACTTTGAGTAGTCGTTCCAAACCGGAAACGCGTAGGCGACGCAAAGCCTGTTGGCACCATTTATGTCGGTGCGGTAGTCCCGATCGACAAGGAAAATCAGCTTGTTTCGATGGGAATCGGACTCGTACGAAACCACTGCATATGTCGCATCCGCTGCCGCGGGAATGGCATGTTCGAAGTGCTCGACATCCTCTTCGCCGGGCCTTCCTTGCAACCTTTCCGCGGCACTCAGGTTGGAACCGGCTTCGAGTCGATAGATACCTGGCACCAGAAAATCGGAGGCGAAGATGGGATTCATCTTCGCCGCAGCCAGGACGAAGACGAGGCAGGCGGTTCGCATGGTAAGCGTCAGGCAGGTTGGATTGAAGACTGGTCAGCAACGTCCAGGCCAGCGGTTCATCATAGTCGCGTCCGCAAAAGCAAAACCCCCCAGTACT
>NZ_JFJV02000156.1:0-5019 GCF_000611145.1 Cupriavidus sp. SK-3
CCCAGGAACTCGACAGCAAGTCCATGACCGCGGTGCGCGGCGGGAATTCCTGGCTGCAAGGGCTGGGCCCGGTGGCCAACGTCAATGTCAACGTCAACCAGAACATCGCCCAGCTGCAAAGCATCAACGTGAACACGCTCAACAACGTCGGCGTGATCGGCTCCGGCTTCGGCCCGCTGAGCATCGACGTCAACCCGTCGCAATGGGCCGCCACCCACGCCAAGGTCTGAACGGCATGCGCCAGGCTCCGTGGAAACCCCTGCCGGTTCCACGGAGGTGCCGCGTTACCGGGCCAGCACCCTGAACCTGGTAACAGCGGCCATATTCTCCATGGGACACAGCCTATTTGGCGCGTGCCACCGCAGCGCGGTATTGTTGCGGGCTTGCCGAACCAGATCGGAAACACGCCTGCGCGTGCCGGGCGAGGTGCCCCAGGCCGTAAAATCTCCCTCATGTTCGTTTCGAGATATCGAATCTCGCCAAAACCATGATGAAGAAGGCCACCCTCCTTTCCGCCCTCCTGTGGGCATCGATCACCGCCCACGCACAACCGCCCGGCAAGGACGCCGCGCCCCTCGGCCTTGAACTTGGCAAGACCAAGTGCGCGCGGATGACACCCGGGCCGAATCGCGTCAAGACTGGCATGGCGCCATGGGCCGGCGGGGACACGGTGGAGATCAAACACCTGGAACGCTTCAATCTGCCGGGCCTGACCCGTGCGACCGTGAACTGCGACGCCCAGGACACCGTGGCGCTCATTACCCTGACATTCGACCGGTCCGCGATGGATGAGGTCAGCAAGACGCTTGACGCCCGCTACGAGTCCAGGCGCAAGACCGACCCCAATGCCGAGAACGGCTACGCCGAGTGGGAAGCAGCCAACGGCAGCCTCGAGATGCTTTACGCGCGCGACAGCAAGCAGTTCACCCTGGCGTACTGGGCCAAGGGCGCCAAGGCCAGGTACTTCGCTTACAGCGGCACGAGCGACAAGAAGCCGGCCGCGCCAACGCAACCCGCCTCCACACAGCCTGCACCGCTGTAAGAGAAACAACTGCCACACCCCAATGCCGGACTTGTTCCGCATGCCGAACTCAGGATTGTCGGCACGCGAACATTTTCACATGGCAGAAGCCGCGGATCTCACCAATGATGCGGCTCCTCAATCCAGTTCACTACCCGCAAGGTTTCAGAAACCTTGACCGCGGCCGTAATACCGATGTGGCACCGGTAGCGCATTTCAAAACAAACGCGATGCGCGGAATACGAATATCAAGGCTCAGGCCTTTGCCTCCACCCTTTTTAGTGATGATTCCGGCGCATGCGCTATGATGCGCATGCCTGCCACACGCACCGTTTTGGCAATGATCTGGAGACTGGGACAGATTGCCCTGGGCGTGCCAACGGTGCCGGCTGGCGCGAGACGTCAGTGTTGTTCTAACAGGCAACCTTTCCATAAAAATAAGGGGTAATCGTGGCGTACAAATCACATAAAGTTTCGGGTCGTGTCAAGGCGGCGGCAATGGCATGCCTGATCGCCTTTGGCGCACAGGCAAATGCCTGCACCAATTTCCTGCTGAAAGCGGCAGACGGCACGCCTGTCTATGCGCGCACCATGGAGTACAGCTTCGAGCTGCAGCCGGATGTAGTCGTGGTGCCCCGCAATTACGAGTATGTCGGCACCGGCCCGGGCAACAAGCCTGGCATCCGCTGGAAGTCGCGTTACGCTGTGGTGGGCGTCATGTCGGGCGGACAGCCGGTGCTTGCCGACGGGATGAACGAGAAGGGCCTTGCGGGTGGCAACCTCTACTTCCCCGGTTTCGCCGGCTATACCGATCCGGCGAAGGCCGATCCGGCCAAATCCATCGCGTCCTGGGAGTTCCTGACCTGGGTGCTGACAAACTTTGCGACTGTCGCCGAAGTCAAGGCGGCACTCAACAATGTGTCAATCGTCGATATCAAGGCGCCAGTGCTGGACATGGCATTGCCTTTCCACTTTCCCCTGCATGATGCGACCGGCGCCTCGATCGTGATCGAGCCTATCGGCGGCCAGTTCAAAGTTTACGACAACCCGCTCGGCGTCCTCACCAACTCCCCGACCTTTGACTGGCACCTCAACAATGTCAGGAATTACGTAAAGATTTCGCCTGTCGATGCCGATCCGATGAAGATTGCCGGGCAAACCTTCGAGCCTTTTGGCCAGGGATCCGGTCTTCTTGGCATTCCAGGCGATCCCACGCCGCCGTCCCGCTTCATCCGTGCCCTCGGCTATGTCGCATCGGCCAAACAACTTCCCGACGGCCCGCAAACGATCAAGCTCGCAGAGCATATCCTGAATAATTTCGATATTCCGGTGGGCTCCATTTCCACGGCGCCCAAAGGCGGGCAGCTCGAATATACGCAATGGTCATCGATCGCCGATCTCAGGGCAAAGCGCTACTACATCAAGAGCTATCAGGATCAGACCCTGCGCGTCGTGGACCTGGCGCATTTCAACCTGGACGGGAAGACGCTTTCGATCTCGCCGTTCAAGCCGAATAACGCGCCGCCGGCACTGAATTTCTCAAAGAGCTGATTCACCGGGGTAGCGCCGGGCACCGTGCAAGATCATTGCCCTTGCATGCGTGCCTGCCGCGCCTGCGCCAAAGCCGCCGGCTGGGCTTATCCGCCCGGCCGGCAGTCGCGCCCGCCAGGGCGCGTCTTGCGCCCTCGCCTGCCCGGCCGTCCGGCGCAGCCTCCCGCCTGAACGCCTGGTGTCACTTGCCGGCGAAGAGGACTTCCCGCACAAATGCCTTTATGTCACCGCGCGAATGCCGGAACGCGGATTCGTTTCGTCCGACATGTCCGCCCGGCCTGGCGCATTCGGCAAAACACGCCTTCAGCCTGGCAGGATCAGTGATCTCGCCCGCGCGCGGCCTTGCGATTCCGGGCCAGGTTCCCGGGCCGCGCGGCGGCGGCGGAAACCATGGTAGCAGCTCGGCAAGGCGGGAACAGACCCTGGCAGGGGAAGGGAACGCGGCAACCCGGATGCGCCCGGTGCCGCTCATTCATCGTTGCAGGATCGATGGGACAGAATCCGGCTCACCCCGCTCTGCGCCTGCGCCTGCGCAAGCGGAAAGCTTGCACGGATTCACGCCAACCAAGCAGGTTTCGTCGCTTTGGACGAGGCGGACGCACTCGACGGTCGCAACACTAAACGGGTTTCCCCAATCAGCCCGCCGATGGAAAGCCCGAGCGCCATGAGCCACGCAGATAAAACGAGCCCCAAACCGCTGACGCCCTTCGAAGGCAGCGACTTCCGCACCCTGATCGACGAACGGATGGCCAGTCGCGGCGCTCATCCCTTCCTGATCTGGGAACCCTTTGAAGGCGAAGGCAGGACCTGGACCTATGCGGACTTTGGCGACGGCGTGCGCCGCTTCGCGGCCGGCCTGCAGGAGCGAGGAGTACGGCCGGCGGATCGCGTGCTGGTCCACCTGGACAACTGCCCGGAGGCGGTCATCGCCTGGCTGGGCTGCGCTTACGCGGGTGCCGTGGCCGTGTCGACCAATACCCGGTCGAGCACCGACGAGCTCGCGTACTTCGCCAGTCACAGCGGCGCCGTCGGCGCCATCACCCAACCGCGCTTTGCCGCCATGGTAAAGGCCGCGGCCCCATCCCTGGCCTGGCTGGCCGTCACTGGGACGGATTGCGGCGCCGCCGCCGGGCCGGACGTCGCCGGGTTCGAGCCGTTCGCCGCCATCTCCGCCGATCCCGCGCAACTGATCGAGCGCCCGCACGACCCGATGGCGCCGTTCGGCATCCAGTACACATCCGGCACCACGGCCCGGCCCAAGGCCGTGCTCTGGACCCATGCGAACGCGCTCTGGGGCGCGCGCCTGTCCGCCATGCACGAGGACCTGCGTCCCGAGGATGTGCACCTGGTCCACCTCCCCCTGTTCCACACCAACGCGCAGATCTATTCGGTGGCGGCCGCGCTCTGGGTGGGCGCCACGGTGGTGGTGCAACCCCGGTTCTCCGCATCGCGCTTCTGGCCGGTCTCCGTCAAGCACGGTTGCACCTGGACCTCGATGGTGCCGTTCTGCGTCCGGGCGCTGCTGACCCAGCCCAGGCCAGCGCACCACAGCTACCGCTTTTGGGGCAGCGGCGTCTGCGCGCCGGCCACGGATGCGCACTTCGGGGTCAGGACGATCGGGTGGTGGGGAATGACCGAAACCATCACCCACGGCACGATAGGTTCCGCGCACCTCGCAAACGCCCCGATGTCCATGGGCAGGCCGTCCCAGGCCTATGCGATCCACGTGCTCGATGATGACGGGCAACCTGTCGCCCCCGGCGAGACAGGCAACCTCCATGTGGGCGGCCAGCGTGGCGTTTCCCTGTTCCTGGAGTATGCGGGCGACCCGGCGGCGACGGCGGCGGCCTTCCGCGACGACGGGCTCTTCATCACCGGCGACCGGGTCCGCCTGGGCCACGACGGCTTCCTGTATTTCTCGGACCGCGCCAAGGACATGCTCAAGGTCGGCGGGGAAAACGTGGCAGCCTCGGAAATCGAGCGCGTCATCGCGCTGGTCGAGGGCGTGGCGGAAGTCGCCGTCGTCGGCAGGAAGCATCCCATGCTGGACGAAGTGCCAGTCGCCTTCGTGATCCCGCACGCCGGCACCGGCCAGGCCCTGGCCGAGCGCATCCTGTCGGCATGCAAGGCGCAACTGGCGGGCTTCAAGCATCCGCATGACATCAGGCTGGTTGAGAGCCTGCCCCGGTCCACCCTGGAGAAAGTGGCAAAGAACCAACTGCGCGCCCTGCTCGCGGACTCGCCATGAGCCATGAACCAGCCGCCGCGCCGGCACTGCACACCGCCGGGCGATGACGCTCCGGCGAAACAGAGCGCACGCCGTCCGCCCATGCTCATATACTTTTTCCAGCGCCCCCTGCCCCCGCCTTGCACGTGCACCAGAAGGCGCACCCCGTTGTTTCTTGTGTAGCCCCAACGCGATGCGAAGCGAGCCCCCCAAGCGATGC
>NZ_JFJV02000157.1:0-14177 GCF_000611145.1 Cupriavidus sp. SK-3
GCCCATACACCACTCTTGACGTTAGCTCCGCCGGGCCGACGCCTCGCGTCAGATCGTTCACCAGCCATTCCAATCCATGAATAGACTTGACTCCGCTTCGACCAACCCGCCGTCATCGGACGGGTTCCAGTACGCCCTTGAGGGTGAGATCCACGCGATACTGGACATCCTGGCCATGCAGGAGCGCAGCCTCGACTTGCGCTTGCCGGATGGGCGCACGCTGCGCACGAAAGTATTGTCCGTGGATGCGCCAGCCCGCACGTTTACGCTCCAGGGATACGTCAGCGAGCCTGACAATGAGGCAGTACTGGCCTGCGCGCAAAGCGAACTTTCGACTGTCCTGGATGATGTGTCGCTCACGCTTTGCCTGGGCGCCCCGGCCCGCTCCCTGTTCGCCGGCGCCGCTGCGTTCTCGGTGCCATTCCCGGAAAAACTGTCCCAGGTGCAACGGCGGCGGGACTACAGGGCGGAGACGCTGGACTACCAGTACACATTCGAGGCCGAGTTGCCCGACGGCACCGGACTCATCCTGGACATTGCCGATCTTTCGGCGTCCGGCGTGGGGCTGCGCTCGCGCACGCCAGGTACGAATACCCTGGCCGTCGGGACGTTGCTGCCCAAAGGCAGGCTGCGCTTTGGCACGCTGGCAAGCCTGGAGGTAGGGGTTCGCGTGGTACGTTACCAGCCGGTGGATACCGCCGACGCCGCGGTACACCACTACGGCTGCGAATTCGTCGCGTTCGAACAAGGCGCCCTGCTCGATTGAGCGGAGTCATTCAGCCGGAGTCATTCAACTGGAGTCATTCATGTCCCACCCGCATCGCGTCATTGGCGCCCTGCTGCTTTCGATGTTTTCGCTTACTGCATTGGCACATGAATCGCTGTGCGCGGCGGGCGAGAAAGTTGCGTTCTCATGCACGGTCAAAGGCAACAAGGTTGTATCGCTTTGCGCTTCGCCAGATCTTTCCAAAACGAAAGGGTACGTGCAGTACCGCTTTGGAAAAAAGGGGGCCGTCGAGCTTGCTTACCCGAAACTCACGGATGATCCGCGCAAGCACTTCCGGTGGGGCGTCACCGCTTACTCAGGTGGCGGCACCGATTACTTCAGGTTCTCCAACGGGGGCTACGACTATGTGGTCTACGCAGGCAGCGGCAAGGGCTGGGAAAAAGAAGGGCTTGTCGTCGAGAAGGACGGCAAGCGCGTCGGCAGCTTACCCTGCCGTGACGGAGGGCTAGGTCCGGACAACTGGGCAGTCATGTATTCCGCAGGTTTGCCGGAGCTGGATCAGAGCAAGCCATCGGATCAATTCGATATGCCCTGACCCTACCCTGATCCCGGCAAGGGGCGGCAGCGCGCGCAGGTCGACCCTGCGCTGACCGCGCCGGCCAGCCGGATGCTCTCCGGGCCGATGCCAAAACCCTGGCCGAACCGGCATCCCGACGGCAGCCGCCCGGTCAGCCGTGCCGCCCCGCGCAACCCACGATTTCGGCCAAACAAGGGGCGCCCGAGGCCAAATCCGCCGCCCCGGGCATCCGCGGCCAACCGCGTGGCGTATAGTCGTCGCTGACGAACGGTGCCGTGCCTGGCTTGTCCCGCACGGCACCGGTATGCGTCCCCAGACATCGGGCCGGCACGCCAGTTGCCGCCACTACCAAGGACAACATCATGAAGACCAAAGCCGCCATCGCCTGGAAGGCCGGTGCCCCGCTGACCGTGGAAGAAGTCGACCTGGACGGCCCGCGCGCCGGTGAAGTGCTGGTAGAGATCAAGGCCACCGGCATCTGCCATACCGACTACTACACGCTGTCCGGCGCCGA
Source organism: Cupriavidus sp. SK-3 (assembly GCF_000611145.1). Lineage (NCBI taxonomy): Bacteria > Pseudomonadati > Pseudomonadota > Betaproteobacteria > Burkholderiales > Burkholderiaceae > Cupriavidus > Cupriavidus sp. SK-3. Next base: position 1,819 of record NZ_JFJV02000157.1, read on the forward strand.
TCCTGAAGGCATCTTCCCGGCCATCCTGGGCCACGAAGGCGCAGGCATCGTTACCGACGTGGGCCCCGGCGTGACCTCGCTCAGGCCCGGCGACCATGTGATCCCCCTCTACACGCCGGAATGCCGCCAGTGCAAGTTCTGCCTGTCGCGCAAGACCAACCTGTGCCAGGCCATCCGCGCCACGCAGGGCAAGGGCCTGATGCCCGACGGCACCTCGCGCTTCTCCATCGACGGCAAGCCGATCTTCCACTACATGGGCACCTCCACCTTCGCCAACCACATCGTGGTGCCGGAGATCGCCCTGGCCAAGATCCGCCCGGATGCCCCTTTCGACAAGGTTTGCTACATCGGCTGCGGCGTGACCACCGGCGTGGGCGCCGTGCTGTTCACCGCCAAGGTGGAAGCCGGCGCCAACGTGGTGGTGTTCGGCCTGGGCGGCATCGGCCTGAACGTGATCCAGGCGGCCAGGATGGTGGGCGCCGACAAGATCATCGGCGTGGACCTGAACCCCGGCCGCGAGGCCATGGCCCGCAAGTTCGGCATGACCCACTTCATCAACCCGAACGAGGTGGAGAACGTGGTGGACCATATCGTGCAGCTGACCGATGGCGGCGCCGACTACTCCTTCGAATGCATCGGCAACACCAAGGTCATGCGCCAGGCGCTGGAGTGCTGCCACAAGGGCTGGGGCAAGTCGATCATCATCGGCGTGGCCGAGGCCGGCGCGGAGATTTCCACCCGCCCGTTCCAGCTGGTCACCGGCCGCGAATGGAAGGGCTCGGCCTTCGGCGGCGCGCGCGGCCGCACCGACGTGCCGAAGATCGTCGACTGGTACATGGACGGCAAGCTCAATATCGACGACCTGATCACCCACACCCTGCCGCTGGAGCGCATCAACGAGGGCTTCGACCTGATGAAGCGCGGCGAGTCGATCCGCTCCGTGGTCCTGTACTGAGGCCCGCCATGCTCGAACTACTCTCGGAGCACGGCTGCTTTGGCGGCGTGCAGCGCTTCTACCGGCACGCCTCGACGACCATCGGCCTGCCGATGCGGTTCTCGGTATTCCTGCCGGCGCAGGCATTGATCCAGCCCGAACAGCGCCTGCCCGCGCTGTTCTACCTGGCCGGCCTGACCTGCACCGAGGAAACCTTCATGATCAAGGCCGGCGCGCAGCGCGTTGCCGCCGAGCATGGCCTGATCCTGGTGGCGCCCGATACCAGTCCGCGCGACACCGGCATCGCCGGCGAAGCGCAGGCATGGGATTTCGGCGCGGGAGCGGGTTTCTACCTGGACGCCACGCAGGCGCCCTGGAGCCAGCACTGGCGCATGGAAAGCTATGTGGCGCAGGAGTTGTTCGGCCTCGTCACCACCGCGCTGCCCGCCGATCCGCAGCGTGTCGGCATCTTCGGCCATTCGATGGGCGGCCATGGTGCGCTGGTGCTGGCGCAGCGCCATCCCGGCCGCTTCCGCTCGGTGTCGGCCTTCGCGCCCATCGCCGCGCCCATGCGCTGTCCATGGGGAGAGAAGGCCTTTACCCGCTATCTGGGCGAGGACCGCGCAAGCTGGGAGCAGTACGACGCCTCAGCGCTGATGCGGCGCCAGGCCAGCGCGCCCTTCCCACGCGGCATCCTGGTCGACCAGGGCCTGGCCGACAAATTCCTTGCCGAACAGCTCTACCCCGAAGCCTTCGAGGCCGCCTGCGCCGCCGTCGGGCAACCGCTGCTGCTGCGCCGGCACGAGGGCTACGACCACGGCTATTACTTCATCTCGACCTTCATCGAGAACCATATCCGGCATCACGTAGCGCAACTCTGACCCCATGCGGCGGGCGGGGATCCGCCCGTCCGCCTGAACAAGGCATCATGAGCAACCTGACCGCCATCGAACTCAAGGCCTTTGTGCCCGCCCGGGATTTCGCGCTATCCAGGCAGTTTTACCAGGACCTGGGATTCGTCATGCCATGGAGCGACGACAACCTGGCCTACCTGCATCACGGGAAGTGCTGCTTCATGCTGCAGAACTTCTATGTGAAAGAGCTGGCCGAAACCTGATGATGCATCTGCTGGTGGAAGATGTGCAGGCCTGGTGGGACAAGATCAATGCACAGGATATCGGCGGGCGCTACGGCGTCAGGATCGTGCCGCCGCAGGACCAGCCCTGGCAGATGCGCGACTTCGTGCTGATCGATCCGTCCGGGGTGTTGTGGCGTATCGGGCAGAACCTGGAATAAGCGCCGGTGCAGGCGGCGCCGCCTGGTAATACGTTGAAACACGCCGGCGCCCAATGAAACAGAATCCGTCGCGCACCGCCTTGCGTTGCGGCAGGCCGCGCTGGTAGTGTCCTGGATCGCCGTGGCCGCGTCATCCGAACGCGGCTTGCGGCCATCCGAAGGACTTCATCATGACCCGCAGCGCCCATGCTTTTCGCCTCGTTCCCATGGTGGTCGCGCTATGCTTATCGCCCGCCGCCTTCGCGCAGGGTTCACCCGCGGCTGGCGACGAAGCCATGAGCGCCATCCAGAGCAATTTTGCGCGCATGACGCCTGCGCCGCGCACGGTGGACAGCATCAATCAGGAACTTAAGCAGAGCCATGCCGCGGCGACCGGTGCCGCCGGACGTGGCGGCGGCCGGGGCCGGGGCCGCCAGCGCTCGCAGGATAGCGCACAGAACGCCCCGGGCGGCAGCGCCGCCGATACGCCGGCAAGCCAGGATTTGGGGCTGCACGCCAACGCGCCGGGCGCCACGGGCGCTACGCCTTCAGGCAGCCAGTAAAGCCCCGCCTGTTGTCTGTTATCTGTTGTCTATTGCTGCGCCACCCCGAAACGCTCGCGGTAGTCCCGCGGCGTAATGCCCATCTGGCGCAGGAACGCGCGCCGCAGCCCCTCGTCCGAACCAAATCCGGTGCGCGCGGCAATGGACTTGAGCGGCAGCTCGCCTTGTTCAAGCAGCCGCCGCGCCCCTTCGATGCGCGCCGACTCGATAAACGCCATCGGGCTGCTACCCGTCTCCCGCGCGAACACGCGCCGAAAATTGCGCTCGCTCATCGCCACCCGGCCCGCCATCTCCGCCATCGTGAAATCGTGCGTCAAATCCGAGAGTATCCAGTCCTGCACCCCGCGAATGCCGGCGTGGCTGGTGGCCTGGCTGGCCAGATGCAGGCTGTACTGCGATTGTCCCCCGGGACGCTTGAGGTAAACCACCAGTTCACGCGCGAGGTCTAGCGCCAGTTCGCGGCCAAGGTCTTCCTCGACCACGGCCAGCGCCAGGTCGATGCCCGCAGTCACCCCGGCCGAAGTCCACAGGTTGCCCTGGCGCACAAAGATGGCGTCCGCATCCACCTCCACCGCCGGAAAACGCTGGCGCAGCAGCGCGGCCACGCCCCAGTGCGTGGTCGCCCGGCGCCCGTCGAGCAGGCCCGCGGCGGCCAGGAAGAACGTGCCCGAACACAGCGCGATCAGCCGCCCGATGCGCGGCGCCACCGCGCGCGCCCAGGGCACGATGCCCTGCGCCTCGTCCATGGCGCGCTCGATATCGCGCGCGCCCACGATCAGGGCGACGTCCGGCAGCAGCACGGTATCCAGCCGGGCCGTGGCCTCCAGCGTCATCAGCGTGTCCGAGCGCACCGGACCCGTTTCCAGCGCGACGATCCGGGTGGCGTAGGCCGGCGGCTGCCCGCGCTGGGCCAGGCGCACATTGGCGTAGTCGAACACCGTCATCGGGCCGACCGCCTCCATGGCCTTGAATCCGGGGTACACCACGATATCCACCCGCCGTGGGGCGGCGACTGCCTGCGCTTGCATCGATCTGACCGGAATGGAAAGCGGCGATCTTACCCCACTGCCGGCCACGCCCTCGCGCCGGTACAAGCGCTACAAGCATATGCAGCCGCCGCATTAGTCGGTGGGCGTGCAAGCTTGTGCCAACAAATTCGTTCTGTTGCAGTGAACCAGTTCTTAGCATGGTGCATATCGTCCACATCCCGCAGCCTACCGAGGAGTGTCATGCACCAAGAGCCAGAGCAGCCGTCCGCCGTCAACCGTTCCTCGCCCGAGGGCAATCCGCGCAGCACAGGCACCCTGAGCCGCCGTGGCTGGCTGCAGGCCGCTGGCACGCTCGCCGTGGCCAGCGGCGTCGCGCCATTTATCTGGACCTCCAGGGCCAGCGCCGCCAGCGGGCAGCTCAAGCCGATCAAGCTGGCCTGGAACGCCAGTTCCGTGTGCCTGGCGCCGGTTGCCGCGGCGCTGAAGGAGAACATCTTCCGCAACCACGGGCTGGACGTGGAACTGATCAACTTTGGCGGCTCGACCGACCAGTTGCTCGAAGCCATTGCTACCAAGAAGGCGGATGCCGGCGTGGGCATGGCGCTGCGCTGGCTCAAGCCGCTCGAACAAGGCTTCGACGTCAAGCTGACGGCGGCCACCCACGGCGGCTGCATGCGGCTGCTGACCCTGAGCAACTCGGGCGTGACCGACCTGAAGAGCCTCAAGGGCAAGACCGTGGCCGTCAGCGACATGGCCAGTCCGGCCAAGAACTTCTTCTCCATCCTGCTGGCCAAGCGCGGCATCGACCCCGTGCGCGATGTGCAGTGGCGCCAGTACCCGGCCGACCTGCTCGGCATCGCCCTGGAAAAAGGCGAGGCTCAGGCCGCCGCCGACGGGGACCCGCGCACGTACCTGCTGCGCAAGGAGCGCGGCCTGGTCGAGGTCGCCACCAACCTGTCGGACGAATACGCCAAGCGGGCCTGCTGCGTGCTCGGCATTCGCGGCAGCCTGATCCGCGAGGACAGGCAGACCGCCTCGGCGCTCACCCACGCCGTGCTGCAGGCGCAGGACTGGACGGTGGCCAATCCCGAAGGCGCGGCGCGGCATTTTGCCGAGTTCGCCAAGGTGCCGCAGGCCGATGTGGTGGCCATGCTCAAGAGCCATACGCACGGCCACCATCCGGTGGGCGCGGACCTGAAGAAGGAGCTGGCGCAATACACCGACGAACTCAAGCTGGTGTCGGTGATCCGGCCCGGCACCGATTCCAGCAAATTCGCGGAGCGCATCTATGCCAACGTTCTCGGCTGACGGGCAGCGCGGCGCGCTGGACAGTGCACAGGCGCTTGCCGGACACGATGCCTTCGATGCGCCCGATGACTTCCTGGCCTTGCCCGCGCCCGCGATCCCGCGTGTCTGGCTGGCCGGCGCACTGGCCGCGGCGGCCTGGCTGGCCGTCGCCGCCGTGGTGAAATTCTGGCCCGAGCCGGAAGACTGGCCACTGACGCATGAAACCGCCTCGCTGTTCGCGGGTATCGCCGCCGTGCTGCTGGTGCTGGCATTCGTGCAGCACCGGCTGGGCGGCATCGGCGCCGCGCTGCGCCGTGCCGGACCGTGGCTGCTGGTGCTCGCGGTGCTGACGCTGATCTGGGAACTGGTGACCGCCAAGCTCGGCCTGTTGCCGCGCCCCTTCTTCGCGCCGCCGCAAGCCCTGCTTGAAGTGTTTCTCGAGGACTATGCGCGGCTGGCCGACGCAGTGGCGCACTCGCTGCGCCTGCTGGCCACCGGCTACCTGCTGGGCGCGCTGGCCGGCTTCCTGACCGGCGTGGCCATCGGCTGGTCGAGCCGCGCCGGCTACTGGGTCCACCCGGTGCTGCGCCTGCTGGGGCCGCTGCCGGCCACGGCGTGGCTGCCGATCGTGTTCTTCGCCTTTCCCAGCAGCGCCAGCGCGGCCACCTTCCTGGTGGCGCTGGCGACCTGGTTCCCGGTCACGGTGCTGACGTGGTCCGGCGTGGCGGCGGTGGACCCGGCGTATTACGACGTGGCCCGCACCCTCGGTGCCAAAGAGCGCTTCCTGGTGCTGAAAGTCGCCGTGCCCGCGGCGCTGCCAAGCGTGTTCGTCGGCCTGTTCATGGGCCTGGGCGCATCGTTCTCGGTGCTGGTGGTGGCCGAGATGCTGGGCGTCAAGTCCGGCCTGGGCTGGTACCTGCAATGGGCCCAGGGCTGGGCCGCATACGCCAGCATGTACGGCGCGCTGCTGGTGATGGCGATCCTGTTCTCGGGGCTCATCACACTGCTGTTCCGCTCGCGGGACCGCCTGCTGGCCTGGCAAAAAGGAGTGGTCAAATGGTAAGCGCCGTGCTCGACGAACCCGCCCAGGCCCAGCCTGTGCAAGCTGCCATCGACAAGGCCGGCGCCGCCGGCAACGGCGTGCGCCTGACCATCGACCAGGTCAGCCATCATTTCACGCTGCGCGACCAGGTGCTGCCGGTGCTCAGCCGCGTCAGCCTGACTGCGGAGCCGGGCGAGTTCGTTGCCCTGCTCGGCCCCAGCGGCTGCGGCAAGTCCACCCTGCTGCGGCTGGTGGCCGGACTGGAGCCGCCACGGCGCGGCACGCTGGCGGTGGATGGCGTGACGATCGGCGGGCCCGACCCGAGCCGGGTGGTGGTGTTCCAGGACCCCACGCTCTACCCGTGGCGCACCGTATGGGACAACGCCGCGCTCGGCCTGGAAGCGCGCGGCTTGCTCGGCAGCCAGCACGCCCGCGTGGACGATGCGCTGGCACGCGTGGGCCTGACCGACTTCGCCCGCGCCTATCCGCGCCAGCTGTCCGGCGGCATGGCGCAACGCGCCGCGCTGGCGCGCGCGCTGGTCAACGAGCCACGCCTGCTGATCCTCGACGAGCCGCTGGGCAAGCTCGATTCGCTGACGCGCCTGAGCATGCAGGGCGAGCTGGTAGCGCTGTGGCAGCGCTCGCGCTTTACCGCTCTGCTGGTCACGCACGACGTGGAGGAAGCGCTGCTGCTGGCCACGCGCGTGATCGTGTTCAGCGAACGCCCCGCCCGCATCACGGCGGAACTCAGGATCGACCGCGACTATCCGCGCCATCGCGACGACCCCGAACTGATCCGGCTGCGCCGCGAGATCCTCGGCCTGCTGGGACTGGGCCAGGGATGGTAAGCCAACGCAGGCGAGGCGGCCATGCCCGATGAGCTCTGGCATCTGCGCGGCACATGGTGGCTGGGGCCCGACCCGCTACCGGGCGGCATGGCGGACGGCATGCGTACGCGTACCCAGCCGCGCTTGCCCTCTGGCATCCCGGCGGCGGCAAGGCGCATAGCGGGCGTGATCGCCCTGGCGGCTTGCGCGATCGCCCTGCCGCTTTGGCTCTTCGCCGGCACGCCGTGGCAATCGCACGCCGAACCCGGTCCCCTGCTGCGCCAAGCCCAGGCGCGTGGCGAACTGGTGGTGGGCGTGCATGCGCATCCGCGCCCGACGCCGCCGGGCCGGCCGCTGGTGGCAGAGCCCGATCCGGGTGAAGCAGGGCTGGCCGCGGAACTGGGCCGCGCACTGGGCGTCCCGGTCAGGCTGCGGCATTTGCCGGTAGCCAGCGCCGGCACCAGTGACAACGAGCACCCCGCTATCGATCTCGCCTTTGGCGCGGCGGCGGACGGCGCGTATCCGCGCGCAGCCTCGGTACGGGCACCAGGCACGCCTCGTGGCACTTTGCTGACCCTGCGCTTCGCGCCGGTAAGCAGGCTCGATGCGCTCCACGGCAAGACCGCCTGCGTAAGCGAAGGCAGCCCTTTCCAGGCGCTCCTGAGCCGGGCTGGCGCCGGGCTTCGCCGCTATCCCTCCCCGCTGCAGTCGCTGCTGGCGTTCCGCCGTGGCGAGTGCGCGGCGGTGGCGGAAGATGCCGCGCTGATCGCGCGCGTGATGCGCTTGCCGGAATGGCGCTTTTTTGCGGCGGCGCCGCTGCTGCTCGATGGCGAGGGCGCGGCGCTGACGCTGCGCCAGCCAGACGCGCAATCCGCGCGCTACCTGGAACGCTGGCTGGCGCGCTGGCAACGCGACGGGCGGCTTGCACGGCTGCGAGATGCAGCCGCCGGCGACGCCGCCTTCAACATGATGCTGGTCGAGAGCGGGCTGATCTGCCATTGAACATCCACCAGACAAAACAGGAGCAAGAATGCATTTGAAACCCACCGGCACGACCAGCCGGCAGCGGATTTCGGGGTGGCATCGCGAAAGCGGCTTCACGCCGGCCGCGCCGCCCCCCGATGCCACCGGTACGGCCGGTGCGGCGCGTCCCCTGCGCACGGACGAAGCCTTGCGCGCATTGTCCGCGCGCTTTGCCGCACGCGCCGCCACGCATGACCGCGACGCCACCTTCGCCTTCGAGAACATCGCCGAACTCCACCAGCTCGGGCTGCTCGACCTCACCGTGCCGCGTGCGCTCGGCGGTGCCGGCGCGGGCCTGGCGGAAGCGCGCCGCGTGGTCCATCACGTGGCTGCGGGCGATCCGTCCACGGCACTGGTGCTGGTGATGCAGATCCTTGGTCATCGCAACCTGGCACAAGACACGCAATGGCCGGCGGACGTGCGCGAACAGGTGCAACGCAGCGCGGTGGAACAAGGCGCGCTGATCAACTCCCTGCGTGTGGAGCCCGCGCTGGGCTCCCCCGCGCGCGGCGGCCTGCCGGCCACGGTGGCGCGCCGGCAGGGCGACGGCTGGCTGCTGTCGGGCCACAAGATCTATTCCACCGGCATCCCGGCGCTGAGCTGGCTGGCCGTATGGGGCCGCACCGACGAGCCCAGCCCGCGCACCGGTGTGTTCCTGGTGCCGCGCGACGCGCCCGGCATCAGCGTATTGCCTACCTGGGACCATCTCGGCATGCGCGCCACCGGCAGCCACGACGTGGTCTTCGACAACACCCCGCTGCCCGCCGCCTACGCGGTCGACCTGCGCCTGCCCGAAGCCTGGGCGGAGCGCCATGACCCGGCCTGGGCCGTGTGGACATCCACCTTGCTCGGCACGCTGTACAACGCCGTGGCGCACAGCGCCCGCGACTGGTTTGTCGCGTGGCTAAACCTGCGCGCGCCCGGCAGCCTGGGCGCGCCGCTGGCCACGCTGCCACGCTTCCAGGAAGCGGTGGGCCGCATCGACAGCTGGCTGCTGGCCAACCGCATCCTGCTGGACCGCTTCAGCGCCGATGCCGATGCGGGCGCGCCTGCCAGCGCCACGGACAGCAACCTGCTCAAGCTCAACATTACCGACAACGCCATCGCCGCCGTCGAGCTTGCGGTCAGGCTCGCCGGCAACCCCGCCTTGTCGCGCGGCAACCCGCTTGAGCGCCATTACCGCAACGTGCTGTGCAGCCGCATCCATACACCGCAGAACGACGCCATCCTGGTGAGCGCCGGCGAGCAGGCGCTGCGCGCCGCGGCGCACGCATACCCGCCCGGCACCAACGCCTGAGACCATCATGACCCGACCCGATTCCCAGCCGCGCCGCATCGCCATCGTGGGGGGCGGCATGGCCGGCACCCTGACCGCCATCCGGCTGCTGCGTGACAGCAGCGCGCCGCTCGCCATCCACCTGTTCGAGCCGCGTGCCGAGCCGGGGCGCGGGCTGGCCTACAGCACGCAAGACCCCGCCCACTACCTCAACGGGCCCGCGCTGAACTTCAGCCTTCATCCCGATACGCTGGAAGACTTCTCGCAATGGCTGGTGCGCCATGGCCATGCCGCCCCCGCCGAGGCCGACAACGCCTTCGCCCCGCGCAGCGTGTACGGCGATTACCTGCAAGACACGCTGGCGCGCGCGCTGGCAAGCGCCGCCGGGCGCGCCACGCTGGTACACGTGCAAGCGGAAATCACCGACCTGACCATCGGCGTGCCGCACCGTGTGCGCAGCGCCGATGGCCGCGCCTGGGATGCGGACCACATCGTGCTGGCCACCGGCGTGCAGCCCGCGCGGCCGGCGCTGGCGCAAGACGACGCGCTCGAAGCCGATAGCCGCTACGTCCCGGACCCGTGGCAGCCCGAGGCACTGGCCCGGCTCGCGAACGCACGCGAGATCGCCCTGATCGGCACCAGCCTGACCATGCTCGACGTGGTCGCCACGCTGGAACGGCTCGGCTTCACCGGCACCTACCACGCGTTCTCCCGGCGCGCGCTGGTACCCTGGCTGCGCCACAACGCCGGCCCCTGCGACGACTTCCTGGCCGCCGCCGGGGCCGAAGCGCTGGCCGCGCCCACCGCGCGCGACGTGGTCCGGCGCGTGCGTCGGCAAAGCGCTGAACTGGCGGCACAAGGCCTCGACTGGCAAAGCGTGCCACCCGCGCTGCGTACCTACATCGGCCCGCTGTGGGCAGCCGCCAGCGTGCCGGAACGCCAGCGCTTCCTGCGCCATGTGCGGCCATTCTGGGACAACCTGCTGCACCGCGCCGCACCGCCCACGCATGCGGTATTCGAAACGGTGCGTGCACAGGGACGCCTGCACGTGCATGCCGCCCGCGTCACCGCACTGGCGCCGGCCGATGACGGGGATGCCGCGAGCGGCTGGCAGCATGGCGGTCACGGGAGCGAGGGAAGAAGCCACCGCGTGGCCCTGCACCTGTCGCGCCCGCTGCCCGCGCCCTCCACGGTGGACGCGGCCATCAACTGCACCGGCGCGGAATACGGCTGGCACGCCGGCAACACCCGGCCGCTGGTGCGCAGCCTGCTGGCGCGCGGCCTGGTCCGGCCAGCGGCAGCCGGGTCCGGCCTCGACGGCGACGCGCGCGGCCGCGTATTCGATCGCGGCGGCCGCCTCGTGCCCGGCCTCAGCGCGCTGGGCGCACCGCTGCGCGGAGCACTATGGGAGTCGGGGACCATCATCGACGTGCGCAACCAGGCGGCAGCGCTGGCGGCACGGCTGGTGGAAGAACTTGGACTGGCGGCCGAGACCGAGGCGCAGGCGGCTTAGCGGGCTGGCATCTGGCCAAGGGCAAGCGCAGCCTGATTCAGCCAACGCTTGCCAAAGGCATCCGGTGTTGGCATATAATCCCGTCCGGGCGCCGGCAGGGCGCCCGCACCCGCAAAAGCCAGCGCACCTGCCTGCCCGTACCGTACGGCGCCGCGCGATCCAGCCCGGCACCGCCAGTTCGTTGCAAGAACCACACCGTTGACCTTTTTTGCCGCCGCGGGAAACGGCAATGCAAGGACATGACATGTGGCTCACAACGCTCAACACTCCATCCCGCCTTCCCAACAGCGACTTCCTGCGCCGCCATGCACGCAGGCTGCTGCGCCAGCTCCACGCCGAAGAAGCCATGCAGGCGCTACCGGTAATCCGGCGCATCCACCGCGAGCAGGTACGCGCGCAAAGCGTCGCGGAACTCTACCGGCTGCGCCACACACTACAGCTCAAGCACTGCCTGCAACTGCTGGCGGCCGAACTGGGCTACGACAGCTGGTCCGCATGCAAACGCGACATCGACGGCCGCCCGGCCCGGGTACTGGACCGCTACCGTCTCGACCTCGGGCAGTTCGGCGACTACCAGCAACTCTGGTTCGCCGACCGGCAAGGCGCCCAGGCATGGCAAGCGTCCAACGGCGGTTACGTGGTGGCGTATGGCGAGCAGGCGGCGGTACTGCTGACTGGCAACGCCATGCCGGCGATGCGTGACTGACGGGGGCGCACTTCGGCTCGGGCCGGGGGGGCAAGGGGAATAGAGGCAGCGGGGAATTCTTGCCGCCCCGGAAACAAGCCGGCGCCATTTCTGTTTTCCATGTGCCACCTCATCGGCACGTAGTACCAGGATGCCGCGCATGTCTTGCTCGCGCCGTGCCTACCGCCTTCGGATAGCCCTGCTTGCGATACCACTTCCCAGCGTTCTTTGCATTGAGTTCCGCACCACGATCAGGGGAGAGACCTTCATGGATCGCCTCGATACGGAAGCGGTATGCGACGGGCATCCGCAAATGGGCGCGAGCCCCTGTTCGCTGAAAATTCGGTTGGCGCATCAGCTGGAGCCGGGATGCTCCCGAAGGTTCCATTAATCACTGCCGCGAAGCCTCACTCCTCTGTTGGCGTCGCGGCCCTCGACGCTGCCGCCGACTGTTGTTGTTCAATCACCGTTTGAGTTATCGTAACGCCTCATTGCCATGTTGTTTTCACGGCTTTGATGGATGCGTTCCATACTGGACCGACTGCTGTTTGCAAGCCTTGGCAGCATCGAAGCGATACCCCGGTTTTCCGTGACGACTCATCACATCGCTTCGGGTCGCAAACGCACGCTGTTGAGCAGCGTATCCCTAGGTCTTTGAAAATTAGCAGACGGGAATTGGGGGTGGGCGAAACGACTTGCTCCAGCCAAGGAACATCGGTCTTATGAAGTCCATTGTCGCCCTTTCTCATCATTTCATCGGTGAATGGGATGGATATCGTTGCTTGTTGGTTCGCAACTCGCCTTCGCGCGTATCGACTCTGTGCTGGAACGTTCCCGGGCTGACATCTCTGGCAATTTCAATGTCGTCGCCCCAGTATTCGTATTTCTCGTAGCTGATTCCGCTACGAGCGGGCCGATCCATCACAAGTCGGCCAATGCACCACG
>NZ_JFJV02000157.1:14293-14378 GCF_000611145.1 Cupriavidus sp. SK-3
CCCGCCCCTGCGAAACGCCCGATGTTGGCTGTCACCCGTCATTACATGGCCCCGGGCCGCAAACGCATGCTGTCGAGCAGCGCAT
>NZ_JFJV02000157.1:14457-15255 GCF_000611145.1 Cupriavidus sp. SK-3
GTCTTTGTCAGCTTCGGTCAGTGCACTTCCCAGCCTCAGTTGGATCTCGGTATGCGGTTGCGCCACTGAATCAGGGTTGCCTGGCGCCAGAAGGTGGAAGCGGTATAACTGGCTCCCACCTTCCCTGATGGAAAACAGCACTTCCTCGGCCTCCATGCCCGCGATCTGGCGCTTGCCTTCGCGCAGAATCTGGACGCTGCCTTGCGCGCGCAGCTTCTGGCGTAGATCGGGCAGGGTCTTGAGCAGCGAGGACTGCTGATCCACATCTACCGCATCGCGCATCTTGATGACGAACGCGGACGCTCTGCCGGGGTGCAGGACAATGGTTTGCTCGGCCAGTTCGCTGTTGCGCGAAGGCCCGCCGATCAGCGCACCCGGAATGCAAAAACCGCGCTCCGTGGGAACCGTCCAGTCATCGCGGTAAGTGATATTTTGGTGTACATCCGTTGTGAGCTGCGTGAACTTCTGTACCTCGCTGCTATTAACGCGGGACTTCATGGTCAGCATCGTGCTGCCGGCCAGCACGTAGCCCTCGGCGGTAAAAGAGTAATCCACTCTCCCAAGGTCTTTGAAAATCAACAGGCGGGAGTTGGATGTGGGCGAAACGGCTTGCTCCAGCCAAGGGATGTCAGTCTCAACGATCATGGACTTTAAGCCCTTTGCCAGCATTTCCTTGTATGAGGAGACGGAGGTGGTACGTCTCTTGGCTCGCAACTCGCTTTCGCGTGTATCGACGCTGTGCTGGAACGTTCCCAAGCTGACATCTTTGGCAATATCAATCTTGTCGCCCCAGTATTC
>NZ_JFJV02000158.1:0-101 GCF_000611145.1 Cupriavidus sp. SK-3
CGCGCCGCCGCGATCATGAGTTTGATCCAGTCGGCCAAGCTCAACGGGGCGCGACCCCTATGCCTACATGAAGGACATACTTGCGCGTTTGCCGACGCAGC
>NZ_JFJV02000158.1:185-267 GCF_000611145.1 Cupriavidus sp. SK-3
AGGGATTCGCGTCAAGGCTGTGTTCGCTGGGCGCTTACGGAGATTGAGGTCAAACTGCCGCTTCATTTGCCGCGTAAATAGT
>NZ_JFJV02000158.1:353-438 GCF_000611145.1 Cupriavidus sp. SK-3
CCGACCAGGCTGAGCAATTTCGCGTGCTCGATGCAGGCAGATGCAAGAATCGTGGTTTCACTGAACGCGCTGGACCATGACATTT
>NZ_JFJV02000158.1:497-565 GCF_000611145.1 Cupriavidus sp. SK-3
CAAGCCTATGGGCTGCTGGTCGCGCAGGTACGTTCTCTGATGCAAGGCGAGCGGGACTGGCTCGCCCA
>NZ_JFJV02000159.1:0-24458 GCF_000611145.1 Cupriavidus sp. SK-3
CCCGGCGGTTCTCCGCCGGGCCGCGCCGTTTTCATTTGGCCGGCACGGCCGTCAGTTTCGCGCCGATAAACTGCAGCGCCAGGCCATAGCCCTGCGTGCCGAAGCCTGCCATCACCGCCTCCGCGATATCGGACAGGTAGGAGTGATGTCGGAACGCCTCACGCTTGTGCACGTTCGAGATATGCACCTCCACGAAAGGAATCGCCACGCCGGCGAAGGCGTCGCGGATCGCCACGCTGGTGTGCGTGAACGCGCCGGGGTTGATCAGGATGTAGCTGACGCCTTCGGTGCGCGCCGCGTGGATGCGGTCGACGATGGCGCCTTCGTGGTTGCTCTGGAAGCAGTCCAGCGACAAGCCCATTCCCGCGGCCTGCTGCTTCAGGGCCGCCTCGACGTCCGCCAGCGTGGTCGAGCCATAGATCTGCGGCTCGCGCGTGCCCAACAGGTTCAGGTTGGGGCCGTTGATGACGAGTACGGATTGCATGTTGTTTCCTCTTTCCTGGTGTTCTTGCCGGTCTTTTGATCGTTGCCGCCTTCCTGGCGGATGCCCTGCTCAGGCGTCCACCGTGCCGACGATGCGGCCTGTCCGCGCAGCCTCGGCGATGGCCTCGGTGACGCGCAGATTCTGCAGCCCATCCTGCACGGTGACAAGAGGCTTTGCGGTGCCTCGGATCACGTCGCAGAAATGCGTGAGCTGCCGTTCGAGCGGGTCCTCGCGCACCAGTCCGGCCACGCTGGCCTGGAACGGCTTTGACCATGAGCTGTCGTTGTCGCGCGCGCAGGTCTTGAGGCGCATGGTCACGCCGCCAGCGGCGCAATCTCGCGTGCTATCGCGTCCCCGGCGGCCGCTTGCAGATTCGGATAGCCAGTGGCCGGCAAACGCGCATTATTTTCGGCGCGCCTGCTTGCTCACAACACCCTCATCACCGATATCGCCGTATCCTGCAGCACCTGCAACACCCGCTCCAGCGCCTGCTCCGCGCTCTCCTCACCGATCTGCATATTCACGCTCAGCGCGGCGATCACTTTCCCATGGCGATCCCGCAGCGGCACCGCCACCCCCCGCACGCCGATCTGCAACTGCTGCTCGACCAGCGCGTAACCCTGCGCGCCCGCCTTCCTGATCTCGGCCAGCAGCCGGTCCTGCTGCATGATCGTGTACGGCGTGTACGGCGTCAGCACGACGTCTTCCAGCCACGCCTTGACCTTATCCTCAGGCTCCGAGGCCAGCATCATCACCCCGGCGGAAGCCAGCGGCGCCGGCACGCGCGCTCCCAGCACAAAGCCCGTATTCATCACCCGGCTCGTACCCGTGCGGCAGATAAACACCAGTTCCCATGCATCCAGCACGCTCAGGTATGCCGGCTCGCCGACCGCCGCCGTGATCTGCTGCAGGAACGGCTGCACCGCGCGCGGCAGGCGCGCCGAGTCGAAGTAGGACCAGCCCACCTTGAGCACGCGCGGGGTCAGGCTGAACAGCGTGCCGTCGCTGGTGGTATAGCCCAGATGCTCCAGGGTGAGCAGGTAACGTCGTGCCGCGGTACGCGTGAGGCCCGTCAGCTGGGCCGCCTGCGTCGGCGTCAGGCGCGGATGGTCGTTATCGAAGGCCTCCAGGATGGCCAGGCCCTTTTCCAGTCCGGCAATCCAGTCGCGCCGGTTCAGCGGTTCTTTATCCATAGCGATAACCCTAGTTCCGAGCGCCAGTCGCTCTCAATGGCGCGATTATCGCACGTCCGCGCGCGGATTGCGCTTGTTGCTGGGTCAGATCGGTCCTAACCTTCCTCTACACGAAGCACGCAGGATTTGACATGCAAACCGCAGCCTGGCGCCATCCGAAATCGATCGCCACCGTATCGCTGTCCGGCACCTTGCCGGAAAAACTGGAAGCGGCCGCCGCCGCCGGTTTCGACGGCGTCGAAATCTTCGAGAACGACCTGTTGAATTTCGATGGCTCCCCGGCCGATGTGCGCCGCATCGCGGCCGACCTCGGCCTGGACATCCCGCTGTACCAGCCCTTCCGCGATTTCGAGGCAATGCCCGACGAATTCCGCACCCGCAACATGGCGCGCGCCGAACGCAAGTTCGACGTGATGGAGGAGCTGGGCGCGCGCATGGTGCTGGTCTGCAGCAATGTGCAGGGCATCGCCGTCGACGATCCCGCGCGAGCCGCCGCCGACCTGCGCGCCATGGCCGAAGCCGCGGCGAAGCGCGGGCTCCTGGTGGGCTTCGAGGCGCTGGCCTGGGCCCGCCACACCAGGCTGTGGCGGCAGGCATGGGACATTGTGCGGCAGGCCGACCACCCGGCGCTGGGCCTGATCCTGGACAGCTTCCACACGCTATCGCTGGGCGACACGCTGGAAGGCATCGACGCAGTGCCGGCGGAGAAGCTGTTCTTCGTGCAACTGGCCGATGCACCCCGCATGAGCATGGACGTGCTGTCGTGGAGCCGGCACTACCGCAATTTTCCCGGCCAGGGCGATCTGGCCGTGACCGAGTTTGCGCGCGCGGCCATCGGCGCGGGTTATCGCGGACCACTGTCGCTGGAAATCTTCAACGACGAATTCCGCGCGGCGCCCGCGCGCCTGACCGCGCAGGATGGCCTGCGCTCGCTGATCTGGCTCGAATCCGAAGCCGGGGGCCCCGCCCTGCCGGCCGCGCCGCATTTCGGCGGCGTCGACTTCCTGGAGTTCGCGGTGGATTACGTAGCCGGACGGGAACTGGGTATGCGGCTGCGTTCGCTGGGCTTCAGCCACGCCGGCCGCCACCGCTCCAAGGCCGTTGACCTGTACCGCCAGGGCGGCGTCAATATCATCCTCAACGCCGAGCAGGACAGCGCCGCCGCGGAGCACTTCCAGCTTCACGGGCCGTCCGTCTGCGCGCTCGGGCTGAAGGTGGACGACGCCCAGCGCGCCCTCTCGCGTGCGCGTGCCTTGCTGTGCAAGGAATGGCGCGAGCGCATCGGCCCGGACGAACGCAGCATTCCCGCGGTGCGCGCGCCGGACGGCATGCTGTTCTACCTGATCGACGAGAAGGACTCGGACCGCAGCATCTACGAGAGCGACTTCGTGCTGGAACCCGGCAGCGCCGACGACACGGGCGCGGGCCTCACGGCCATCGACCATATCGCCCAGGCCCTGCCGCCGCACCGGCTCGACAGCTTCGTATTGTTCTACAAAACGGTGTTCGGCCTGCAGGCCGAGGCCCTGCACGAGATCGCCGACCCGTACGGCCTGGTGAAAAGCCGCGCCATGGTCAGCCCGGAGCAGAACATCCGGATTCCGCTCAACGTCTCGGAAAGCAGCCGCACGGCCACCGGCAGGTTCGTCACCGCCTATGCCGGCTCGGGCATCCACCACATTGCCTTCCGTACGCCCGGCCTGAGCGCCACGCTGGAGCGGATCGTTCCCGCCGAAGCCGCCATGCTCCATGTGCCCGACAACTACTACGACGATGTCGGCGCGCGCCTCGGGCTGGACGACGCGCTGCTGGAGCGCCTGCGCCGGCAGCAACTGCTCTACGACAGGGATGCCGGCGGTGAATTCCTGCACGCCTACACCGAGCCCTTCCACGACCGCTTCTTTTTCGAGCTGGTGCAGCGCGACGGCTACCTCGGCTTCGGCGCGGCCAACGCCTCGCTGCGCATGGCGGCGCAAGCCCTGGCCAGCCGCAACCACAAGGCCCGGCCCGCCTGAGGCGGGCACCACAATCGTTCCCTGGAGTTTCAAATGCAAGATCCCTGCATCATCTCGGTGGCCATCACCGGCTCGGTCCCCCGCAAGAAAGACAATCCCGCCATCCCCATCTCCGTTGCCGAACAGATCGAGAGCACGCACGAGAGCTTCGAGGCCGGCGCGACGCTGGTCCACCTGCACGTGCGCGACGAAGCCGGCAACTCCAGTTCGGACCCCGCGCGTTTCGCGCAATTGCAGGACGGCATCCGCAAGCACTGCCCCGGCATGATCGTGCAGTTCTCCACCGGCGGGCGCGGGCGCGCCATGGAGCAGCGCGGCGCCATGCTCGACCTGCGCCCAGACATGGCCTCGCTGGCCACCGGCTCGGTCAACTTCCCCACCACGGTCTACGAGAACCCGCCCGACTTCGTGCGCGCGCTGGCCAAGGCCATGCGCGATTACCACATCAAGCCCGAGATCGAGATCTTCGACCTGGCGATGCTCTACAACACGGCGGACCTGGTCACGGAAGGGTTGCTGCTGCCCCCCGTGCATGTGCAGTTCGTGTTCGGTATCAAGAACGCGCTGCCGGCACGCAAGGAGATCCTGGAATTCCAGGTGGAGCAACTGAAGAAGGTGCTGCCCGGCGCGACCTGGACCGCGGCGGGGATCGGCCGGCACCAGCTGGAAGTTAACCACTGGACGCTGCAGCTCGGCGGCCACTGCCGCACCGGCCTGGAAGACAACGTGCGCTGGGACAAGGACACGCTGGCCGCCAGCAATGCGCAACTGGTCGGCCGGGTGGCGCAGCTGTGCGCGGAGTACGGCCGCACCGTGGCCACGCCCGCGCAGGCGCGGCAGCTGCTCGGTCTGTGAAGCCCCTTGTACCGAAGCCGCCGAAGCAACGGAACACCGCGCCGTTTTGAGCGGCGCCCATCTCGTGCTAACGTAGAGAAGACCGAATCCGGAGCCTGCGGCTGGCTCCCCCCACACTTGGACTTCGAAAACCTCTTCTTCATCGGCTTCATGGGCGCCGGTAAGACCACCATTGGCCGGACGGTGGCGCGCCGGCTGGGGCTGCCTTTTTTCGATACGGATCACGAAATCGAGGCGCGTTGCGGCGTGCGCATTCCCACCATCTTTGAACTGGAAGGCGAGGAAGGCTTCCGCCAGCGCGAAACCCGCACGCTCGACGAGCTGACCCAGCGTAAAGGCATCGTGCTGGCCACCGGCGGCGGCGCCGTGCTGCGACCGGAAAACCGCGAAATGCTGCGCTCGCGCGGCTACGTGATCTACCTGAGCGCTTCACCCGCCGAGCTGTGGCAGCGCACCCGGCGCGGCCGCAACCGCCCGCTGCTGCAAGGCCCCAACCCGCGCGCCACGCTGGAAGCCCTTTACCGGGTACGCGATCCGCTCTATCGCGAGGCGGCGCACCTGGTGATGCCCCCGCACGGCGACAGCGTGGCGAATGCCGCCGGACGCGTGCTCGAGCGGCTGGGATTGAGCGACCGGCCACTGCGGCCTCAAGAGGAACCCAAGCCAGGCTGAACGGCCCTGGTTACCTGTGGCGTGGCCTGTAGCGTGACGCGCGTGCCGTAAGCCGCACTATCGGCCCGGCCATGCGCAACTCAGTGCTGCATGCCCCAGCGGCGCACGGTCACCCGTTCCAGCGTCTTGAACACCAGGTTCTCCACCAGCAGGCCGATCAGGATCACCATGGCCAGGCCGGCGAACACGCGGTCGGTGTACAGCTCGTTGCGGTTCTGGAAGATGTACCAGCCCAGCCCGCCCTTGCCAGACGACGCGCCAAACACCAGCTCGGCCGCGATCAGCGTGCGCCAGGCGAAGGCCCAGCCGATCTTCAGACCGGACAGGATGGCGGGCAGCGCGGCCGGCACCAGGATCAGCAGCACATAGCGCAAGCCGCGCAGCCCGTAGTTGCGCCCGGCCATGCGCAGGGTGCCGGGCACCCCGCGAAAGCCCGCATAGGTGTTCAGCGCCAGCGGCCACAGCACCGAATGCACCAGCACGAACACCAGGCTCTTGCTGCCCAGCCCGAACCACAGCAGCGCCAGCGGCAGCAGCGCGATGGCCGGCAGCGGGTTGAACATGGAGGTGAGCGTGTCCAGCACATCGCGCCCCAGTTCGGTCGAGACCGCCAGCGTGGTCAGCACAAAGGCCAGCACGATGCCGCCGGCGTAGCCTTGCAGCAGCACCGACATGGAGATGCCCGCCTTGGTCAGCAGCTCGCCATTGCCGATGCCCTCGGCAAAGGCGCGCGCGGTGGCGAGAAAGCCCGGCAACAGCAGGTCGTTGTCCTGCAGGCGCGCGATGATTTCCCACAGGCAGGCCAGCACCACCAGGATCAGCGCCTTGCGCAGCCAGCCTTGCTGCCACAGGCGTTGCGGCCAGGGCAAGGCGCGTGCCACCGGCAAGGCGGTGAAGGACTCGAGCTTGCGCTCGTATTCGGCGCGGACCACCGTGGTGGCGGAAACAGATGACGTGTTTGTGCTCATGGTCGATCCTGGCAGGGGCTCAGCGTGCCTGCGCGGTGCGTGCCGGCGACGGCGCCGCGTGCGGCGGCTCGTCGAACAGCAGATGATGGATGCGTTGCGCGGTAGCCTGGAACTCCGCCCCGCCCTGGCTGGCCAGGTCGTACTGGTGGCTGTTGAGTTCGGCGCGCACGCGCCCCGGATGCGGCGACAGCAGCAGGATGCGGCTGCCGACCACCAGCGCTTCCTCGATCGAATGCGTGACGAACAGCAGCGTGAAGGCGGCGTCGTTCCACAGCGCCAGCAATTCCTCCTGCATGCGCCGCCGTGTCAGCGCGTCGAGCGCGGCAAAGGGCTCGTCCATCAGCAACACCTTGGGCCGCATCGCCAGCGCGCGGGCAATCGCCACGCGCTGTTTCATGCCGCCGGACAAGGTGTGCGGATAGGCGTCGGCGAAGTTCGCCAGCCCGACCTTGTCGAGAAAATGCAGCGCGCATGCCGAGGCCTCGCGCCGTGACATGCCGCGTGAGCGCACCAGCGGGAACATCACGTTCTGCCGTACCGTCTTCCAGGGCGGCAACTGGTCGAACTCCTGGAACACCACGATGCGGTCGGGGCCGGGCGCGCTGACGGGCACGCCCTCCAGCCGGATCTCGCCCTCGCACGGCGGCACGAAGCCCGCCACGGCCTTGAGCAGGGTCGACTTGCCGCAGCCCGAAGGGCCGAGCAGCACAAAGCGATCGGCGGCATGGACATCAAAGCTGACCTGGTGGGTGGCCCGCACCACGCGCTCACGGGTGCGGTACTCCAGCGAAACGCCGTCGACCTGCAACAGCGGCGCGGCTGCGGCGGGGCGCGCGGAAACCACGCGTAACGGGGAAGGCTGCGCGGCCATGTCAGCTACCCTGGGCAGTGGCCGGGTCCTGGAAGAAGTAATCCTGCCAGGATTTCGGCTGGTTGCGGATGGCGCCCACCCGGTGCATGAACTCGGCCAGCGCGAACGTGTTCTGCGGCGTGACCTTGAACTGCACCTGCGGGTTCTTCAGGATTTTGACCAGCAGCGCGCGGTCGATCCTGGCTTTGTTCACGCGGATATACAGGTCGGCCGCCGCTTCCGGGTTCGCGGTGGCGAACCGGGCCGCCTCGGCCAGCGCATCGACAAAGGCGCGGTAGGTCTTGGGATTGTCATTGCGGAATTTCTCGGTGGCGTACAGCACCGTGGCCGAGCTGGGACCGCCCAGCACGTCATACGAGTTCAGCACGATGCGCGCATTGGGGTTGCCGGCCAGTTCCTGTTCCTGGAACGGCGGGTTGCCGAAGTGGCCGCTGATCTCGGTGCCGCCGGCGATGATGGCCGCGGCCGCATCCGGGTGCGGCACCGCCACGGTCCACTTGTCCAGGCGGTTGAATTCCTTGTCGCCCCACTGCCTGGCGGCGGCAAGCTGCAGCACGCGCGACTGCACCGATACCGACACCGCGGGCAGCGCGATGCGGTCCTTGTCGGTGAAATCGGCAATGGTCCTGACCTTGGGGTTATTGCTGACCAGGTAGTATGGGAAGTTGCCCAGCGACGCCACGCCCTTCACATTCTGCTTGCCGTGCGTGCGATCCCACATGGTCAGCAAGGGCCCCACGCCGGCCCCGGCGATATCGATCGCGCCGGACAGCAGCGCATCGTTGACGGCCGCGCCGCCGGACAACTGCGTCCATTCCACCTTGACGTCGACGCCCTGCTGCCTGCCATGCTTCTCGATCAGTTGCTGGTCGCGCGCCACGTTGAGCAGCAGGTAGACCACACCGAACTGCTCGGCGATGCGGATCTTCCCTTCCGCACGGGCCACGCCGGACATCGCCATGCCGGCGGCCAGCGCGAGCGCGACGGCGCCACGCGGCCAGCGGGCGGAGAAGAGACGGGAACGAAGCAGGGACATGCGGAACTCCGGTGGATTCGGTGGATTCAGTGGATTCGGTATGGGACAGGATGATCCGGACGTGCGTGCCGGTCAGACCGGCAGGTCGCCCTCGATCGTGGTGCGATACATCACGCGGCGCAGCGACTCCGGGCAGCCGGCGGCCAGGTGCAGCAGCGAGCGGTTGTCCCAGAACACCAGGTCGTGCTCCTGCCATGCGTGGCGATAGATGTGTTCCGGCTTCACGCTGTGCGCGAACAGTTGCGCCAGCAGGTCACGGCTTTCATCCTCGGGCAGCCCGGCGATGCGCGTGGTGAAATGCTCGCTGACGAACAGCGCGCGGCGGCCGGTCTCCGGATGCGTGCGCACCACCGGCTGCAGCACCGGCGCCACCTGCGCGATCTGCTCGGGCGTCAGGTTGGGACGCCACGGGCTGCGCTGCTGCAACTCGGCGTACCTGGCCAGGTAGGTGTGCTCGGCATTGCGCCCTTCCACCGCGCTCTTCAGGTGCGCGGGCAGCGTCTCCCAGGCCAGGTGCATGTTGGCGAACAGCGTATCGCCGCCCTCGGCCGGAAGCTCCTGCGCATGCAGCAGCGAGCCCAGGCTGGGCTTTTCCTTGTACGAGAGATCGGAATGCCAGAAATGCCCGGCGTCGCCCAGGCCGATCGGCTTGCCCTCCTTGAGCACATTGGAGACGATCAGTATCTCGGGATGACCGGCGAGCTGGAACTGATGCAGCACATGGATCTGCAACGGCCCGAAGCGGCGGCTGAAGGCGATCTGCTGTTCCGGCGTGATGCGCTGGTCGCGGAACACCACCACGTGATAGTCGAGATGCGCACGATGGATGCGCGCGAAGTCTTCCGCGGACAGCGGCTCGGACAAGTCCAGGCCGATGATCTCCGCGCCGAGCGGCGCATCGAAGGGACGGATCTCGAAAGCGGCGCTGCCGGAAGCAGCGGCTGAAACGGCGGGGGCGGCAGCAAGCGTGGATAAGGCCGTGTGGGTTCCAATCGTCATGGCAAGCTCTTATGCGGAAGACCTAAAGCGGAAGACCTAAAGTGCGGATCCGATATCGGATTCAGTTGCGATGCCGTTTCCGGCAAAAGCCGGGCCCTGCACCGCTCGTTCTCAAGCTTTGCACTGTAGAGATCCGGGTCTGCAGCGGTCAACGAATGAAATCGCTGCCGCTTATCCGTTTAACGCATATCCATGTCTTTACATTGGGCTCAGGGTCGCGCCGCACAGGCGTTGCGGCACGGCACGTTGGCGGTGTCGGGCCGGCCGTCGGCCACGAAGCCATCGCGGTTCGGCATCCGCACCTGCGGCAGGGTCCGCGCATCGAGCACAGCCTCCGCGGGCACAATGCCGTTCAGATGCAGCAGGTAGGCCGTGACCGCATAAACCTCGTCCGCTTTCAGGCTCTGCGGCGCGTTGTAAGGCATCGCGCGATTGATGAAATCGAACACCGTGGTCGCATACGGCCAGAAACTGCCGATGGTCTTGAGCGGCGGCTTGCCATTCGCGTGCGCGCTCTTCAGGCTCCCCTGCCCGCCCACCAGCGCATCGGCCGGTTTGCCTTCGCCCTTGATGCCGTGGCACGCGGCGCACAGGTTTTCGTAGACCTGCCTGCCGCGCGCCACGCTGCCACTGCCCGGCGGCAGGCCGGCGCCATCGGGCGTGACGTCGATATTCCATGCGGCGAGATCGCGCTCGCTGGCCAGCAGGCCCAGGCCATAGGTCTGCGCCTGTGCCCGCGGGCACACCGCGGCCATCGCCAGCAGGACAGCACCAAGGGATCTACGGAGCGTGTCAGGCGCGCGCATTGGCAATCCTCCCGTCGGCGCCCACGCGCCATGCCTGGATGGCGTTGTAGTGATAAGTGGACTCGTAGCCGCGCGCGGCCACCAGTTGATCCGGCAAGGGCTGCACATTGCCGGCCTCGTCGATGGCGCGGCTTTGCAGCACCGTGGGTCCGCCGTCCCAGCGCCACGACAGCCGGAAACGCGTGAGCGCACGGTCGAGCACGGGATCCTGCAGCGTTGCCTCGCGCCAGCTGCGGCCGCCGTCCACGGATACGTCCACGCGCCGGATGCGGCCATGGCCGGACCACGCGAGCCCGGAGATTTCATGGAAACCCCTGTCGCGCAGCGTGTGATCCGGCGCGGGAAACGTGATCACCGATTTCACGTCCATCAGGAAGGTGAACTGGCGCGCGCTGCCGTCGGGCAGCGAGTCGGTGTACTTGGCGGTTTCCTCGCGCGTCATGAACGGCTCGCGCCCGAGCTTGAGGCGGCGCAGCCACTTGATGCTCATATTGCCTTCAAAGCCCGGCAGGAACAGCCGCAGCGGATAGCCGTGCTCGGGCCGCAGCATCTCGCCGTTCTGCGCGTAGACGAGCAGCGCGTCTTCCAGCGCCTTGGCCATCGGCACGCTGCGCGTCATCGCCGCGGAATCGGCGCCCTCCGCCAGCACCCAGGCCGCTTCCGGGCGCACGCCAACCTCTTCCAGCACGACTGAGAGCGGCACGCCGGTCCATTCGCAGCACGACAGCAGGCCGTGGCTGATCTGTACCGACGTGGCGCTTGGCGCGCGCCATTCGCGCCCGGTGTTGCCGGAGCATTCGAGAAAGTGGATGCGCGACACCGATGGCAGCCGCACCAGATCGTCCATGGTGAAGATGCGCGGACGATCCACCAGCCCATGCACGGCCAGCCGGTGCAGGGCCGGATCGATCAGCGGGATGCCGGCGTGGTGGCGCTCGAATACCAGTCCCGTGGGCGTGATGATGCCGCGCAGGTCCTGCAGCGGCGTCATCGAAGAGTTGGCGCCGGGCATCGGCGCGGCGCCCCGGTTGCGCCGGATCACGTTCTTCTCGAACTCGGCGGGCTGGCCGTAGGCGCGCCACAGCACCGGCTCGCCGGGCGCGCGCGTCCACGGCGGCACTGTCAGCGCTTCGGCATGCGCCGTGGCTGGCGCACCCGCGGCCAGGGCGCCAGCGCCAAGCGCCACGCCGCCCAGTCCTGCGCCCTGGCGCAGGAAACGGCGCCGGCCGGATGGCGGCTGCGCGTTCTTCTCGTTCTTGTTCGTCATGGGCTCGCCAAGGTCATGTATCGAAAATGGCGCACTCTATGCCACCCCGCTGCCTCGCGGAACGAAGGAAAACGCATGCCCTTATGCGTGCCGGCGCAAGCATTGCCAGCTGCGGCGCATATGCGCGCAGCCCATAACCAAAGCCAAAAACATTCCTTCTGCCGCGCCGGCAACGCCGCGTATCTTGAGAGCCGTCGATTCATTCTTCACCGCTTTGCACAGGGATACAGCCAAGATGGCATTCACGCGACGAACCCTTCTCAAACGCCTTGCCGTATCCAGCCTGGGTGCCGCCGCCTCCGCCAGCCCATTCAGCGCATTCAGCGCCAGCGGCGCCGCCAGGCCCGACGTGATCCGCATCGGCGTGGCGCAGCCGGCCACCGGGACGCCACCGAGTTTCGCGGGTAGTTCGATGGCGATCGCCCATGCGCGCGGATGGCTGGAGGAAGCGTTCAAGCCCTCGGGCACACGCATTGAATGGCTCTTCTTCAAAGGCGCGGGCCCGGCCGTGAACGAGGCCATCAGCACCAATCAGCTCGACTTCGCCATGCAAGGCGACCTGCCCGCCATCGTGGCGCGCGCCGCGGGCCTCAAGACACGGCTGGTGCTGGCCACGGGCGTGCGCACCAATATCTATATCGGTGTACCGCCCGACTCCCCGCTCAAGACGGTGGCGGACCTGCGCGGCAAGCGCGTGTCGCTGTTCAAGGGCACCAACATGCATCTGCCGGCATTGCGCCTGCTTGAGGCCAACGGCCTTGCCGAGAAAGACCTGCGGCTGCTGAACCTGGACACCGCCGGCTACCTGGCGGCGCTGACGACACGCGACATCGACGGTGCCATCGGCGCGATGGACATCCTGCGCCTGCGCGACAAGGGCGCGGTGCGCATCCTTTACTCCAGCAAGAACCAGTCGCCGATCTACACGCGCCAGAGCCATGTGCTGGTGACCGACGCCTTCGCCAGCAAGTATCCGGAAGCCACCCAGCAGCTCGTCAAGGCAGCGGTGCAGGCCGCGCGCTGGGCCTCCGACGAGAAGAACCGCGAAGATGTGCTGCGCACCTGGGCGCGCGCCGGCACGCCTTATGAGCACTGGAAGGAGGACTATGAAGGCGAACCGCTGCGCGTACGGTTGAACCCGAACTTCGACCCCTTCCTCGTCAGCCGCTACAAGGATGCCACCGAGCAGGCCTACCGCCTGCGCCTGTCGCGCGCCAGGTTCGATGTCGACCAGTGGATCGATACGAGCTTCCTCAAGAACGCGCTGAACGACCTGAGCCTGCAAAGCTACTGGCCGGTCTACCAGCCGAACGGCAAGATTCTCGGAGCCTGACGCGATGGCCGCCAACGATTCCCTTGCGCTGCCCCGGCCCGCTTCCGCCGGGGCAGCGCCCGAGCACGGCGGCAAGGCGCAACGCCACTGGCGCCCCGGCCTGCATCACGCCGCCTGGCTGCTGGCCTGGCCCGTGCCGCTGGCGCTGCTGCTGGCCTGGTACGTGGCGGCACGCTTCGCATGGATCCCGCCGCAGGTCCTGCCCGCACCCGACGCGGTCTGGCACACGCTCGCCGAGCTGTACCAGAGCGGCGAGCTGCAGGCCAACCTGGCCGTCAGCGCGCTGCGCGTGGCGGGCGGCTTTGCGCTGGGCCTGGCCGGCGGGCTGGCGCTGGGCGTGGCGATGGGCCTGTCGCCCGGCTTCCGCGATTACGTCTATCCCACCTTCAAGGCCTTCAGCCAGGTGCCCGTGCTGGGCTGGCTGCCGCTGCTGATGCTGTTGGTGGGCATTGACGAGGCGCTCAAGATCATCCTGATCGCCAAGGCATCGCTGGTGCCGATCGCGCTCAATACCTGCAAGGGCATCCAGAACGTGCCCACGCGCTATATCGAAGTGGCGCGGGTGCTGAAGTTCACGCGCTGGCAACTGCTGTCGCGGGTGGTGTTTCCCGCCGCCGCCGCGCCGGTCTGGAATGGCATCCGCTATGGGCTGACACATGCCTGGCTGGCGCTGGTGGTGGTGGAACTGCTGGCGTCATCCGAAGGGCTCGGCTACATGATCGTTTATGGCAGGCAACTGTTCCAGCTCGATATGGTGATCGCCGCGGTCATCGTGGTGGGCGCGGTCGGGTTCGCGCTGGACAAGCTGCTGGCGCTGGCCGAGCGCGCGGTGCTGCGCTGGCGCAAGCCGGGCCTTTGATCGCTGCAATACAAGGAAACCAAGATGGCTGATGCAATCACGACGCCAACTACCCGATCCGCCAGCGCACGTGCCGTGCGCATGCCTCGCGCGCTGCGCGGCTGGGTCCTGCCGGTCGCGCTGATCGTCCTCTGGTGGGCCGCGGTGCGCTTCGGCTGGAGCACCTCGCCGCTGCTGGTGCCGGTTTCCAAGGTCTGGGCCACCGCAGTGGAGCAGGTGCGCAGCGGCGCCCTCTTCGTGGCGCTCTCCGCCAGCCTGTGGCGCGACCTGGCGGGCTTCGCGCTCGGCGCCAGCGTGGGCCTGGTGTTCGGCACCGCGCTGGGGCTGTCGCGGCTGTTCGAGCAATTGTTCGGCCCGACCTTCCACACCATCAAGCAGATCTCGCTGTTCGCGTGGATTCCGCTGATCTCGGTGTGGTTCGGCCTGGGCGACACCGCCAAGGTGGTGTTCCTGTCGCTGGCGGCGTTCTTCCCCGTGGTGCTCAATACCTTCGAAGGCATCCGCGGCGTGCCCGCGGACCTGCTGGAAGTGGCCCGCGTGCTGAGGTACTCGCGCTGGCAGGTGCTGCTGCGCGTGGTGCTGCCGTCGGCCTCGCCGTCGATCTTTGCCGGCATCCACCTGGCCCTGATCTACGCATGGCTGGCCACGCTCGGCGCCGAATACATGCTGGTCTCCGGCAAAGGCATCGGCAACACCATGACCGATGGCCGCGAGAATTTCTGGATGGACCTGGTGATCTTCGGCGTGATCGTGGTCGGGCTGGTCGGCTTCACGCTGAACTGGATCGCCAGCCGTATCGAAAGCCGCCTGCTGGCATGGCGCGGCCGCTCCGTCGCCGCGTTCTGAAGCGCCGGCTCTCCCAACAACTCACTGGAAAAAACCGATCATGGCCCATGCCGGCACGCTCAGCATCGAGCACCTGCGCAAGCAATATGAAGTCAAGGGCGAGCCCTTGCCCGTACTGGAAGACATCACCCTCTCGATTGCGCCCGGCGAGTTCGTCAGCATCGTCGGCGCCAGCGGCTGCGGCAAATCCACGCTGCTGCGGCTGGTGGTAGGGCTGGAGGAGGACTACAAAGGCGAGATCCTGCTCGACGGCAAGCGCGTGGCCGGCACCAGCCTGGACCGCGGCATCGTGTTCCAGGAGCACCGGCTGTTTCCCTGGCTGACGGTGGAGCAGAACATCCGCATGGCGCTGCTCAACGCCAACCTGACCGAGAGCGAGAAACGCCGCACCGTGCGCGAGCATATCGGGCTGGTCGGGCTGGCCGGCTTCGAGACCGCCTTTCCGCACCAGCTCTCCGGCGGCATGTCGCAGCGCGTGGCCATCGCCCGCGCGCTGGTCACGCGCCCGGAGATCCTGCTGCTGGACGAACCCTTCGGCGCGCTCGATGCGCTGACCCGCGCCTATCTGCAACAGGAGCTGCACCGCATCTGGCAGGCCGAGGGCATCACCATGATCCTGGTCACGCACGATGTGGAGGAAGCCATCTACCTGGGCGACCGCGTGGTGGTGATGGAGCCGCGCCCCGGCCGCATCCGCCGCATCCTGCCGGTGCCGCTGGCGCATCCGCGCGACCGCGCGGCGCTATCCTTCGCGCGTGTCAAGGACGATGTGCTGCAGGAATTCACCGGGCGCCCGGCCGACCTGGCCGAAGCGCCCATCCGGCACCTGCCGGATCCCGACGCCGGCGGCGGGCTGCCGCCGCATATCCGGTTCGCGATCTGATTCGCGCACTCGATCGCGCCCTCACTCACGCCCTTACTCACGCCCTTTATTGCCACCCACAGGAGAATCCCACATGACCCAGCAGCAAACCGCAGCCCAAGTCACGCTAGACATCCACCCGGTAGCGGGGCGCATCGGCGCCGAGATCCGCGGGCTAAAGCTGGCGCCGGACCTCGATGCCGCCACCTTCGGCGCCGTGCGCGCCGCGCTGTTGCGCCACAAGGTGCTGTTCTTCCGCGGCCAGGACCACCTCGACGATGCTGCGCAGGAAGGCTTCGCCAGCCTGTTCGGCGCACCGGTGCCCCACCCTACCGTGCCCTCGCGCGACGGCACGCGGTTCCTGCTCGAACTCGATTCCGGGCACGGCGGCCGTGCCAATTCCTGGCATACCGATGTGACATTCGACCTGGCCTACCCGCAGGTCTCCGTGCTGCGTGGCGTGGTCATTCCGGAGGCCGGCGGCGACACCGTGTGGGCCAATACGGCGACGGCCTACCTGGATCTGCCGGAGGCATTGCGCGAACTGGCCGACCGGCTCTGGGCGCTCCACACCAACGACTACGATTACGCGGCCACCCGCAATACGGCCAGCACCGAGGCCATCAAGCGCTATCGCGAAGTGTTCACTTCCGCCATCTACGAAACCGAGCACCCGGTGGTACGCGTGCATCCGGAGACCGGCGAGCGCACGCTGGTGCTGGGGCATTTCGTCAGGAAGCTGCTTGGCTACACATCGTCCGATTCGCAGCACCTGGTTTCCGTGCTGCAGGATCACGTGCATCGCCTGGAAAACACCGTGCGCTGGCGCTGGCGCGCGAACGACGTGGCGATCTGGGATAACCGCGCCACGCAGCACTATGCGATCAACGACTACGGCGACGCGCACCGCGTAGTGCGCCGCGTGACCATAGCGGGCGATGTACCGGTCAGCGTGGATGGGCGGCGGAGCGTGGCGGTGAAGCCGGGGGCGCCCAAGCACGGCGAACCGGCTAATCACACCACCCCGGCACGCGCGGCGGCATAGGGCGGCGGCATGCGTCGGGCCCGGCCCCTTCGCATTGCCTACGTTATGCCTTGCATGCACTCCTTCGGATCGACGACCCCCAGGCTTTTGACAATCCTGAAGCTGCCGTTGCTTGCCTGTGCGATGTACATGTTCATGCGAACGTGATGCTGACCGGGCACCATTTCAGCCGGGCCACCCGGCCCTTCGGCGATCCTTGCGTGGTCTAGCGCCTTGATGACATCCTCCTGCTTCAGCGAGCCCGCCTCCCTGACCGCAGCCTCCCAGAGCCTCAGGCCCCGGTACATGCCCGAACACG
The DNA here is from genome assembly GCF_000611145.1 of Cupriavidus sp. SK-3. Classification (NCBI taxonomy): domain Bacteria; kingdom Pseudomonadati; phylum Pseudomonadota; class Betaproteobacteria; order Burkholderiales; family Burkholderiaceae; genus Cupriavidus; species Cupriavidus sp. SK-3. The sequence continues at coordinate 16,410 of NZ_JFJV02000159.1, forward strand.
CGCTGCCGGCAGTGAACCTGGCAGTGCCCGGATAGCGCTTGTCATACTGATCGATCAGTGTCTTGCTGAAGGCATCGCTGACGTTCTGGTAGTAGTCGAGGCAACTGTACAGGCCCTCCACATGCGCGGCCGGCACCAGGTTCAGGAAGTTCTCGTCGAAGTACGTGCAGACCATGTATCCGCCTCGCTGCGTGAAACCGGAGCGGTAGAGCTGCTCGAGGAACGGCGTGAGCCCGGGAGGGACGATGGTATTGAATACCACCTCTGCGCCAGTGGACGCGATCTGGTCGATTGTCTTGCCATAGTCGGCGTGATCGAGGGGGAAGTACTCCTCTCCGGCAATCGAGCCACCGTGGGCCGTGACAACCTGACGGACCTTCTTGTTCATCGTGCGCGGCCAGATATAGTCCGCTGACGGCAGGTAGAATTTCTTCGCCCCCGTTTGCTGCATCAGCCAGGGTATGAGAGGCTCAACCTGCTGCGCCGGCACCGGGCCTGTGCAGAAGATCAGCGGGTCACATTCCTGTCCCTCGTATTGCTCCGGGTAAATGTAGAGCTTCTTGCCATTCACTACGGCAGGACCCTTGATCGCCTGCCGCGTGGAGCTGTAAATGCCACCGAAGAGCACATCGACCTGATCCTGCTGGATGAGCTTGGCAGCTTTGGCTTCCGCTACGCTGTCCGTGGTCGCGCTGTCCTCAAGGTACAGATCTATCTGCCGCCCCAGCAAGCCACCCGTTGCATTGATGTCATCGATCACCATCCTGGCCACGTTTGCATTGGCGATTCCCGCGAACGAGAGTGGCCCCGTCTGGTCCGTGATGACGCCCACCCTGATGGATGATTCCTTCATGGCGCATCCCTCCTTTCAAGGATGCCGGCGGTGACGGCGCTCGCCAATCCTTGCTGCTGTCCTTTGCACTCAACCAGCATAGGCCAAATCAGGACCGTCCCCCAGGATCTCGCCCATGCCGGGCGCAAAACGACAAAGGCGGCCCGGAGGCCGCCTTTGTCAGCGCTGATGCGTAGATCGCTCAGTGCACCATCATATTGCTGTTCATGTTGTGCATGATCCACAGCGAGCCCGCCACCACGATCAGCAGGATCAGCGCGGTGAAGGCCAGCGCCATCACATTCCAGCGCTGCTCCGACGAACTGTCCAGGTGCAGGAAGTAGACCAGGTGCACAACGATCTGCACCACGGCCAGGCCGAGGATCACGGCCAGCGTGGTGGAGGCTTCCAGCGTGCCGCCCATCACCAGCTTGAACGGGATGACGGTCAGGATCACCGCCAGCACGAAGCCGATCACATAGGACTTGACGCTGCCGTGGCTGGCGCCGGCGGACGTGGTGCCGTGCGCGTCGTGCGCGCCTGCGGTAGAAACGTTGCTGTGTTCCATTACATCGCTCCCATCAGGTAGACCACGGTGAACACGCCGATCCAGACGATGTCCAGAAAGTGCCAGAACAGCGCGAAGCAGGCCAGGCGCTTGGTCATGGTGGCGGTCAGGCCCTTGCGGGAGATCTGCCACATCAGCACGGCCATCCACAGCAGGCCGCTGGCCACGTGCAGGCCGTGGGTGCCCACCAGCGTGAAGAAGGAGGACAGGAACGCGCTGCGTTCCGGACCGGCGCCTTCGGCGATCATGTGATGGAACTCGTTGATTTCCATGCCGATGAACGCCACGCCCAGCAGGAAGGTCACGCCGAGCCAGAACTGCAGGCGGGCGCGCTGGCCGTTGTGCAGCGCGATCATCGCCATGCCGGAGGTCAGGCTGCTGAACAACAGCAGGAAGGTCTCGACCAGGACGTAGTTCAGTTCGAACAGTTCCTTGCCCGAAGGACCGCCCGCCACTTCGCCGCGCAGCACCGCGAAAGCGGCGAACAGCCCGGCGAAGATGATGCAGTCGCTCATCAGGTACACCCAGAAACCGAACACCGTGTTGGCGCTGGTGTCGTGATGGGCGTGGTCGTGCGAGTGGGCATGCGCCGCGTCGGCGGCATGCGCGGGATAACGATGTAGAGCTTCAGTCGTCATGATTCGATTCAGGCCTGTGACGCGATGCGCTGGAAATGGCTCGACTCGACCGCCTCGACTTCACGTGCGGGCACGTAGTAGTCGATATGGTCGTCGTTGCTGCGGAAGATGAAGCTGACGATCATGCCCACCAGGCCAACCGCCGCCAGCCACCAGATGTGCCAGGTCAGGGCGAAGCCGAGCGCCAGGCTGAAGGCACCGATGTAGAAGCCAGCGCCGGTGTTCTTCGGCATGTGGATCTGCTCGTAGTGCGCCTGCATCTGCGGCAGCTCGCCGCGTGCCTTCATGTCGGCGAAGGCGTCGAGGTCACGCACCACCGGGGTGTGCGCGAAGTTGTAGAACGGCGGCGGCGACGAAGTTGCCCACTCCAGGGTACGGCCACCCCAGGGATCGCCGGTGACGTCGCGCAGTTCGTTGCGGCGGCGCACGCTGACAATGATCTGCAGGACCTGGAACACGATGCCGAGGCCGACAAACAGCGCACCCACCACGGCCACGTACAGGTACGGGTTCCACGCCGGGTTGTCGGTGTGGTTCAGGCGGCGGGTCATGCCCATGAAGCCCAGCGCGTACAGCGGCATGAAGGCCAGGTAGAAGCCGATGATCCAGCACCAGAACGCGCACTTGCCCAGGCCTTCGTCAAGCTTGAAGCCGAACGCCTTGGGGAACCAGTAGGTAATGCCGGCCAGGTAGCCGAACAGCACGCCGCCGATGATCACGTTGTGGAAGTGGGCGATCAGGAACAGGCTGTTGTGCAGCACGAAGTCAGCCGCCGGCACTGCCATCAGCACGCCGGTCATGCCGCCGATCACGAAGGTGACCATGAAACCCAGCGTCCACAGCACGGGCGTGGTCATCTGCACGCGGCCGCGGTACATGGTGAACAGCCAGTTGAAGATCTTCACCCCGGTCGGGATGGAGATGATCATCGTGGTGATGCCGAAGAACGCGTTGACGTTGGCGCCCGAACCCATCGTGAAGAAGTGGTGCAGCCAGACCAGGAACGACAGCACCATGATGGCGCTGGTCGCGTAGACCATGCCCTTGTAGCCGAACAGCTTCTTGCCCGAGAACGTCGAGATGATTTCCGAGAAGATGCCGAACGCCGGCAGGATCAGGATGTACACCTCGGGGTGGCCCCAGATCCAGATCAGGTTCACGTACATCATGGCGTTGCCGCCCATCTCATTGGTAAAGAAGTGCATACCGAGATAGCGGTCCAGGCCCAGCAGGCCCAGCGTGACGGTCAGCACCGGGAAGGCGGCGATGATCAGCACGTTGGTGCACAGGGCAGTCCAGGTGAACACCGGCATGCGCATCAGGGTCATGCCCGGCGCGCGCATCTTGAGGATGGTCACCAGGAAGTTGACGCCGGTCAGCAAGGTGCCGAGACCCGAGATCTGCAAGCTCCAGAGGTAGTAGTCCACCCCCACCCCGGGGCTGTACGCGATCCCGGACAGCGGCGGGGAGGCCCGCCCGCCCNNNCAGCCAGCCGGTACGCGCAAACTCGCCGACGCCCAGGGAGACGTTGACCAGCATGGCGCCGGCCACGAACAGCCAGAAGCTCAGCGTGTTGAGGAACGGGAAGGCCACGTCGCGCGCGCCGATCTGCAGCGGCACCACCAGGTTCATCAGGCCCGTCATCAGCGGCATCGCCACGAAGAAGATCATGATCACGCCGTGGGCGGTGAAGATCTGGTCGTAGTGCTCGGGCGGCAAAATGCCGGTGGCGCCGTTGGTGGACAGGGCCAGCTGGGTACGCATCATGATGGCGTCGGCAAAGCCGCGCAGCAGCATGATCAGCGCAACCACGCTGTACATGATGCCGATCTTCTTATGGTCGACCGAGGTGAACCAGTCGTTCCACAACCACTTCCACTTGCCGAAATAGGTGATCAGCGCGCATAGCGCCACCCCACCCAGTGCCACCATCGACAACGTGCCCATGATGATGGGCTCGTGGAACGGGATGGCATCCAAACTCAATTTGCCAAACATCTTAACTCCTAGGAATTCGAGCCCGGCGCCGGCATAGCGGGCGCGGCCATGGACACCTGGCTCACGCCAAGGGTGTTGCGCGAGGTGCAGACAGGACCGAACGACGTGCCGTTACCGGCGATCGCGCCGCCTGCGCCGTCCATGTACTTGTGCAGGATGCCGTGGTACAGCTGCGGATCGACCTTGGCGTAGAGCGCCACGGGATTCGCCTCGCTGGGCTTGGCCAGTTCGCTGTAGTCGGCCAGGGTCAGCTGGTTCGACGAAGCGCGGACCTGCTTGACCCATTGTTCGAAGTCGTAGTTGGAGACCGCCTTGGCCTTGAACTTCATGCCGGAGAAGCCGCCGCCGCTGTAGTTGGCCGACATGCCGTCAAAGATGCCGTTCTCGTTGGCGATCAGGTGCAGCTTGGTCTCCATGCCCGCCATGGCGTACACCTGGCTGCCCAGTTGCGGGATGAAGAAGGAGTTCATGATCGAATCGGACGTGATCTTGAAGTTCACCGGCGTGTTGACCGGGAACGCGATCTCGTTGACCGTGGCGATACCCAGTTCCGGATAGATGAACAGCCACTTCCAGTTCATCGCCACGGCCTCGATGGTGACGGGCTTGACGTTGGATTCGATGGGCTTGTACGGGTCCAGGTCGTGAGAGGACTTCCACGTGATGATGCCCAGCACCAGGATGATCAGGCAGGGAATCAGCCACACCACCACTTCGATACCGGTGGAGTGCGACCAGTCCGGCTCGTAGCGGGCCGACTTATTGCTGGCGCGGTACTTCCAGGCGAAGGTAAAGACCAGGACGATCACAGGAATCACGACCAGCAGCATCAGCCAGGTCGCGATCAGGATGATGTTTTTGACGTCGGCGCCAATCTGGCCCTTCGGATCTAGCACGGTCATGTTGCATCCGGCCAGCAGCAGGGCGGCGCAAGGCAGTAACCGCGTCCAACGCGGAAGTTTGGGTATCTTCATGTCACGACTGGTTGAGTTGGCCACGGAACGACGGCGCGGCGCGGTTTTGCTGCCGGATGCGGGAGCAAGCGGCAGGCTTAAGGCTGGGGGAAACTGGGTCAGATCCGGGTCAAGCGCCCTGTGTGCCAGGCGACGCACCGATCAGGGGCAGGCTGGCTTGGTCCTTGTGGGACGGATCATTGTGGGACTGCGGTGGTCCACACAGGAGGATGTCGGCACGGCGACGCCCGGTATGTCCGCCCGGCGGGCAAACAGGGTATTCAGGTGAGGGTCGCGGTACGTCTGACATCGTGGCGCGAAATCTACCGCATCGCAGCATTGAGGGTAAACCCGTGAGGTGGAACACACTGTTCAGCAAACCGGACAATGCAGCTTCTCCACTCATCCCACCCGCAACTCCGCACTAGTTCAGGATAATTTTGCCTGCGGCAAGGTGTCGCAGGGGTGCGCACCCTTGAAAGCAGCCGCACCAATCCAGGAAGGGGCGCCATCACACGCGGAGCGTGACATCGATCACATTCATGGGTATCACCCGGCGCCGTTCTATTCAAATGCAATAAGCTTCGTTCCCCTCCCCGCGCGATTTCGCAACCATAGGGCCGCAGACAAACCAAGACCCTTCCCGGAGAAATCGCAATGCATCCTTTCCGCCGCTGGCTGCCCTTCGCGGGCCGCGTCCTGGCTATCGCCGCGCTGTCCTGGTCCGCCGCCGGCCATGCCGCCGACCCGGCCGTGCGCGTGGGCTACCAGAAGGCCGGCCTGCTTGCCGTGCTGAAGGCCCAGGGCTCGCTGGAGAAAAAGCTCGCCCCGCTCGGCTTCAAGGTGGAGTGGAAGGAATTCCCCGCCGGCCCGCAACTGCTCGAAGCGCTCAACGCCGGCGGCATCGATTTTGGCTACACCGGCGCGCCGCCGGCTGTCTTCGCCCAGGCCGCGCGCGCCAACTTCGTCTACGTCGGCGCCGAGCCCGGTGGCAAGACCAACGAGGCGCTGTTCGTGCCGGAGAAATCCTCCATCCGCTCCGTGGCCGACCTCAGGGGCAAGCGCATCGCCCTGCAGAAGGGCTCCAGCTCCAACTACCTGCTGGTGCAGCTGCTGAAGAAGCACGGCCTCAGCTTGCAAGACATCCAGCCCATCTACCTGCCGCCGGCCGATGCGCGCGCCGCCTTCGAGAGCGGCAACGTGGACGCGTGGGTGGTCTGGGACCCGTACTACGCGCTGGCGCAAAAGGCGCTGAAGGTGCGCACCATCGCCGACTACGAAGGCGTGCCCTCGCCCTTCAACTTCTACGAAGCCGCCAACGGCTTCGTCAAGGCGCAGCCGCAGATCGTCAACGCCATCCTGGAGCAACTGCGCACGACCGGCCTGTGGGTGGTGAAGAACCCCGGCGAGACCGCCGCCCTGCTGGCGCCCGCCGTGGGCCTGGACGTACAGGTAGTCGAAGCCTGGCTCAAGCGCGTGCCGTACGGCGCCACGCCGGTAACGCCGGAGGTGGTCGCCGTCCAGCAGCAGGTGGCTGACCTGTTCCACGAGCAAAAACTGATCCCCACCGCCGTCAAGGTGAAGGACAACGTCTGGCAGGCGAGCTTCCCGCTGGCCAGCCACTGAGCGGACCCGCGGCGGCCCGGCCACGGTCCGCCACGGTGACATGCGGGAGCCACCACTGCTACCATGCCTGCTCCTGAGCGCCATCATTCCAACAAGAAGACAACGACATCATGAAAATCGAGACGATTGCCGTTCACGGCGGCTACTCCCCGGACCCGACCACCCGTGCGGTGGCCGTGCCCATCTACCAGACCGTAGCCTATGCGTTCGACAACGCGCAGCACGGCGCCGACCTGTTCGACCTCAAGGTGCCCGGCAATATCTACAGCCGCATCATGAATCCCACCAACGACGTGCTGGAGCAGCGCCTGGCCGCGCTCGAGGGCGGCGTGGGCGCGCTGGCGCTGGCGTCCGGCATGGCGGCCATCACCTACGCCATCCAGACCATCGCCGAGGCCGGCGACAACATCATCTCGGCCAGCCAACTCTACGGCGGCACCTACAACCTGTTTGCCCACACGCTGCCGCTGTCCGGCATCGAGACCCGCTTTGCCGACGGCCGCAATCCCGCCGCCTTCGGCGACCTGGTGGACGCGCGCACCAAGGCGATCTTCGTCGAATCCGTGGGAAATCCGCTGGGCAATATCGTCGACATCGAAGCCATTGCCAAGGTGGCGCACAACCACGGCATCCCGCTGATCGTCGACAACACCGTGCCGTCGCCCTACCTGTGCCGGCCTTTTGAACACGGCGCCGACATCGTCGTGCACTCGCTCACCAAATACCTGGGCGGCCATGGCAACAGCGTGGGCGGCGCCATCGTCGACAGCGGCAAGTTCCCGTGGGCCGAGCACAAGGCACGCTTCAAGCGCCTGAACGAACCCGACGTGTCCTACCACGGCGTGGTCTACACCGAAGCCCTCGGCGCCGCCGCCTATATCGGCCGCGCGCGCGTGGTGCCGCTGCGCAATACCGGCGCGGCGCTGTCGCCGTTCAATGCCTTCCTGATCCTGCAAGGCATCGAGACGCTGGCGCTGCGGCTGGACCGCATCACCGAGAACGCGCTGGCGGTGGCGCGTCACCTGAAGGCCAGCCCGAAGGTGGAATGGGTCAACTTCGCCGGCCTGCCCGAGCACCCGGACCACGCGCTGGTACAACGCTACCTGGGCGGACGCGGGCCGGGCATTTTGTCGTTTGGCCTGAAGAGCGGCGGCCGCGAAGCCGGTGCGCGCTTCCTCGATGCGTTGCAGCTGTTCACGCGCCTGGTCAACATCGGCGACGCCAAGTCGCTGGCAACGCATCCGGCGTCGACCACGCACCGCCAGCTCGACGCGGCGGAACTGAAGGCCGCCGGTGTCAGCGAAGACATGGTGCGGCTGTCGATCGGCATCGAGCATATCGACGATCTGCTGGAAGACCTGGATCGGGCGCTGGCTGCGGCCTGAGTCCTGCGTGGGTAGCGCCGCGCCGCGGTGCTGGCAAAAAAGGGGGGCC
>NZ_JFJV02000159.1:24508-41602 GCF_000611145.1 Cupriavidus sp. SK-3
CGGTTTCCGCGCATTGGTCTTGATGTCACTCCGGAAACCGCGACGCTTGCTCCCTGCCTTGCCCCCTGCCGCGGAGGCCTGAATAAAAACGCCCGCTGGTTAAGCGGGCGCAAACCCAATTCCCTGGCGGGAATGGAGGAGACGTTTCAATACTAGCGGCAATCCGGGGAATCCCGCAACGACGCAATTGCCATATCCATATACCGCAGCGCAATAGCCGATACCTGTGCAAAAGCGCCTGGAACCCCTTTCCCTGCTTATGCGCTAGCGTTATATGACCATGCACATTTACTCGTTCCTTGAACGTATCAACTTCCCTACAATGGCCTGCTTGTTGGCGCCACGCCGGCACGCCACGATGCACATAATCCAATAAGGGGAGCTTTAGATGAAGACGGGTTTCGGGATTCGACTGATTGCCGCAGTGCTCGCGCTTGGTGTTATCCAGACGGCCGGCGCGGCCGATCCGGACAAGAAAGAGATCCGCTTCGGCGCCACCGCCGGTCCGTACTCCGACCAGATCCGCTACGGCATCAAGCCCCTGCTGGAAAAGAAGGGCTACAAGGTCACCATCGTTGAATTCAGCGACTATGTGCAGCCCAACCTGGCGCTGGCCGATGGCGCCATCGACGCCAACGCGTTCCAGCACGTGGCCTACCTGAAGAAGTTCTCCGGCGACCGCAAGCTGCAACTGTCCGAAGTCATCCAGGTGCCTACCGCGCCGATCGGCATCTATAGCCGCAAGCACAAGTCGCTGACGGAAGTGAAGCCGGGCGCTTCGGTGTCGCTGCCCAACGATCCGTCCAACCTGGCGCGCGCCATCGCCATGCTGCAGCAGATCGGCTGGATCACGCTGAAGGCCGGCACCGATCCGATCCGCGCCAGCGAGCGCGATATCGAAGGCAATCCGCACAAGCTCAAGCTGATCCAGCTCGAAGCCGCGCAACTGCCGCGTTCGCTCGACGACGTGGACTACGCCTTCGTCAACGGCAACTTCGCGTTGTCCTCAGGCCTCAAGCTGACCGAGGCGCTGAGCCTGGAGAAGATCCCCGACTACTACATGAACCTGGTTGCCGTGCGTACCGCCGACACCGGCAAGCCGTTCGTCAAGGACATCCGCGACGCGTACCAGTCGCCGGAGTTCAAGGCCACCACGCAGCAGCGTTTTGCCGGATTCCTGCCTCCGGCGTACCAGCGCTAAGCCAGGCCGCGCACCGATGGCGCGGCGCTGCCAGGGAGCCCCCATGCGGGGCTCTTTTTTTTGGCTCTTCGCCGATCTGCGCGACGAGGTGAGGGTCTCAAAACGACGCCAAGCGGAAGTTGGTCCGATGCTATGCAAGCTCTGCGAGTCGTTTTTCAATGGTCGAGAGTGCATTTCTGAACAGCCAATGCCACCGATCCGATGGAGCGTGACCTAACGGATGCCAAAAGAATCTGAAGTCATGACCGCCATCGTCCTTTGCGTGATGCACCCAAGTATCGGGTAGCGAACGGGTTGCCTCGCAGAGGTGCAGGGACCATATCTGGTGTTCGTGACCGGATTGCCATAAGCCCAGGTCGACCGTAGCCACTCCATTTACACCAGACTCTTCGCACAGTTCGCGGACGGCGGCATCCGCGGGATGTTCTTCGGCCTCGATCGTGCCCTTGATAATCTGTAGACCGGCCAAGGGGTGCTCAAATGCCAGGATCTCAAGGCGGTTCTGCGCTGTTCTTAGCACGACAGGACATGCTTTGGTCGGTTTCATATGGCATTCCCTGCGAAAGGACCTTGTGGATATCAGAATCACAGCGTCGAGCTCGATGAAGTCTAACGCACTCGAACCAGCCGATATTCATTGGACCGTTCTTTGACGCGCCATCATGCACATCGGCACGCACCGGCGCCGGCTTATCCACACCTCCCCGCATAAGCATCTGCGGCATTCTTCGTTCCCCGCCCCCGTGCCATGCCCTACGCTCTTGTGCTGATGATGGCGTCGGCGGAACACACGGGGAGAGCGACAATGACAAAGTTGACAAGGGCATTCGACAGGCGGCGCCGGCAAATCGTGGTGGGCAGCCTGGCCACCGCGGGCGCCGCAGCGACATTCGGCCTGGCCTTGCCCGCGCGCGCGCAGACGCAGACGCAGACGCAAAAACACACGCTGCGCATCGGCTTCCAGAAATCGTCCACGCTGATGCTCCTGCTGAAATCGCGCGAGACACTGGAGAAGGCACTGGCGCCACTGGGCGCGTCGGTGCAATGGTATGAATTCACCTCCGGGCTGCCGCTGCTGGAGTCGCTCAATATCGGCAATCTCGACCTGAGCGCCGACGTGGCCGACGCGGTGCCGCCCTTCGCGCTCGCTGCCGGCGCCAACCTGACTTACTACGCCATCGAGACGCCCTCGCCCGAGGCGCAGGCGATCGTGGTGCGGCAGGATTCGCCGATCAGGGAGATCGCGCAACTCAAGGGCCAGCGCATCGCTTTTGCCAAGGGGGCCGGAGCGCATTACCTGCTGCTCGAAGCCCTGGCCAGCGCGGGCCTGTCGATCCGGGACATCGAGCCCGCCTACCTGAGCCCGGCCGACGCGCGCGCCGCCTTCGAGCGCGGGAGCGTGGCGGCCTGGGTGATCTGGGATCCTTTCCTGGCAGCCGTGCAACGCCAGGCCAACGCCCGCATCCTGCGCGACGGCAAGGGCTTGTCGAGTTACCGGCGCTTCTACCTGGCCGCCACGCCCTATGCGCAGCGGCACGCGGGCGTGCTGGCGGTGGTCTACGATGAGCTGCGCCGCGCTGGCGAATGGATCAAGCAAAACCCGGCCGTCGCCGCGCAATGGCAAGCACCGCTGATTGGCCTGGACGCACCCACCGTGGAAGCCGCCAATCGCCGCCGGACCTACCAGGTGCAGACCGTGGACGCGGCATCGCTCGACGAGCAGCAGCGCATTGCCGATGCCTTCACCAGCCAGAAGATCCTGCCGCGCAAGGTGGTGGTGGCGGAGTCCCCGGTGTGGCGGCGCGCCTGAGCTTTCGGGACGCCAGCCACTGAAGCTTGCGTCCCGGCCGCCGTCAGCCTCAGCTTGCCGCTGCCACCCTGAAGCGCGCTGCCGGCACGCTGCGCGACAGGTTCGGCCCCAGCGCCGCGCGGGCGGCCTCGAAGGCGTCCCAGTCGGCCGCGTCCGGCAGCGACGGCAGCGTCACCACTTCGCCCTGGTCCAGCCCGGACAGGGCCGCGTCGACCAGGTCGTCCGCGCTCATCACCCAGTCTTGCGGCAGGCTCTCCACCGGCCGCCCGGCCACATCCCAGAATTCCGTCCGGATCGCGCCGGGCAGCACAGCCTGCACCCGCACGCCCTTGTCCGCCAGCTCGTGCTGGAGCGACTGCGTAAAGGCCAGCACAAAGGCCTTCGATCCGCCGTAGACGCCGTTGAGCAACTCGGGCGCCACCGCCACGATCGACGCCACGTTGATGATCGTCCCCCTGCCGCGGGCCACGAGTCCATGCGCGGCGGCGTAGGTCAGCCGGGTCAGCGCCGTGACATTGAGTGCAATCATCGCCTGCATCTTGGCGGCATCGGACTCGAGCAACGGACCGGCGGCGCCGATGCCCGCATTGTTGACCAGCAATGTGATGCTGGCGTCGGTGCGCAGCAGCGTCTCAAGGCGGCCCACGTCGGCGTCCGCGCCAAGGTCCGCGGTCACGATCTCGACGGAACACCCGGTCTCGCTGGTCAGGCGGCCGGCCAGCCTGGCGAGCCGTTCGCGGTTGCGGGCGACCAGGATCAGGTCGTAGCCGCGCCGGGCGAGCCGGTCCGCATAAACGGCGCCGATCCCCGAGGATGCCCCGGTAATCAAGGCCGTGCCGCGATGCGGCGTGGTTGCTGTGGTTGCTGTGGTTGCCGTGTTGGTTGCCGTGTTGGCTGCCATGTTCGTTCTCCGATGCCGCCGGCCCCATGCCGGCGCTCACGGAACGAAGATTAGGTGCATAATCGGATGGCATCAATGTCATAGAAACCACCTTTTATGCCATCGCCGGGATTCGCCATGCTACGTATCGGAATCGTCCTTTATCCGGGGTTCCAGGTCATGAACCTGGGCGTCACCACGGTCCTGGAGTTCGCCAACCGCACCGCCGGCAAGGCCCTCTACGACGTCCGCCTGCTGTCCGAGCATGGCGGCCCCGTAGCCGCCTCGGGCGGCTTTTCGGTCACTACCGAACCATTCGGCGGTGAGGCGTTCGATACCCTGCTGGTAGTCGGCGACAACGATATCCAGCCCGCGTCGCCGGGCCTGGTGGCGTTCCTCCGGCAAGCGGCAACGTCCACCCGGCGCGTCTGCGCCACCTGCACCGGCGCGTTCAACCTTGCCGAAGCGGGCCTGCTCGACGGCCGCCGCGCCACCACCCACTGGTTCTATGCCACCCGGTTGCGGCGTGCCTATCCCGGCGTCAGCGTGGAGGAAGACCGCATCTTCATCATCGACGGGCCGGTGTGGACCTCGGCCGGCATGACCGCCTGCATCGACCTGGCGCTCGCGCTGGTCGAGAAGGATGCCGGCGCCGTGATCGCGCGCCAGGTGGCGCGCAAGCTCGTGGTCTATCACCGCCGCGCCGGCGGGCAATCGCAGTTCTCCGCGCTGCTGGAACTCGAACCCAAATCCGATCGCATCCAGTCCGCCCTCGCCTTTGCCCGGCAAAACCTGCATGAAGGCTTGTCGGTCGAGCAACTGGCCAACGCCGCGAACCTCAGCCCCCGCCAGTTCAGCCGCGCCTTCCGCGAGGAGACCGGGCAAACCCCGGCCAAGGCGGTGGAACACCTGCGCATCGAAGCCGCGCGGCTGATGATGGAGTCCGGCCGGCACCCGGTCGACGTGGTGGCGCGCGAGACCGGTTTCGGCGATCGCGAGCGGATGCGGCGGGCGTTCCTGCGGGCATTCGGGCAGCCGCCGCAGGCGATACGGCGGATGACGAGGGTGGAGGAGGAACCGGCGCAGGCTTGAGGGAAGCGGCGCCCGCGCCCGACGCGGGCGCCCGGCCTTACGCCGCGATCCGCGTTGCTCCCGCCTCGCGCCGCGCCACCAGATCCAGCGCCACATCGACGATCATGTCTTCCTGGCCGCCCACCATGCGGCGCTTGCCCAGTTCCACCAGGATGTCGACGGTCTTCAGCGCATAACGCGCGGCCGCGGCCTCGGCATGGCGCAGGAAGCTGGAGTAGACGCCGGCATAGCCCAGCGCCAGCGTCTCGCGGTCCACCCGCACCGGGCGGTCCTGCAGCGGGCGCACGATCTCGTCGGCGGCATCCATCAGCGTGTAGAGGTCGCAGCCATGGTGCCAGCCCAGCCTGCTCGCCGCGGCGATGAATACCTCCAGCGGCGCGTTGCCGGCGCCCGCGCCCATGCCGGCCAGGCTGGCGTCGACGCGGTCGCACCCCTCCTCCACGGCGACGATGGAGTTGGCCACGCCCAGGCTCAGGTTGTGGTGCGCGTGCATGCCGGTCTGGGTTTCCGGCTTGAGCACATCCTTGAAGGCACGGAAGCGGTCGCGCACGTCATTCATATTGAGCGCGCCGCCGGAATCCACCACATAGACAGTCTGCGCGCCAAAGCTTTCCATCAGCCTGGCTTGCTGCGCCAGCGCCGCGGGCGTGGTCATGTGGCTCATCATCAGGAAGCCCACCGTGTCCATGCCGAGTTCGCGCGCGTACTCGATATGCTGGCGCGAGACATCGGCCTCGGTACAGTGCGTGGCAACCCGTACCACCCGCGCGCCGGCGTCGTATGCGGCGCGCAGGTCGTGCACGGTGCCCACGCCGGGCAGCAGCAAGGTGGCGACCTTTGCATGGCGTACCGTTTCGGCCGCGGCGGCGATCCATTCGAGATCGGTATGCGCGCCGAAGCCGTAGTTGAAGCTGGAACCGGCCAGGCCATCGCCGTGCGCGACTTCGATCGAATCCACCCTGGCTGCGTCCAGCGCCGCCGCGATGCGGCGCACGTCGTCCAGGCTGTACTGGTGGCGGATGGCGTGGCTGCCGTCGCGCAGCGTGACGTCCGAGATATAGAGTTTCTTCTGCGTGGCTTGCTGGGTCATGTGTTGTCTCCGTGCGCCCGCCGCTTACGCGGCCAGCCGGGTTTCCGCCAGTCGCTCGGCGCAGGCGAGCGCGGCGCTGGTCATGATGTCGAGGTTGCCGGCATAAGCGGGCAGGTAGTGGGCGGCGCCTTCCACTTCGAGGAAGATCGATGTCTTCAGCCCGCTCATCAGCCCCAGCCCCGGGATGTTCAACGGCGCGGACGGATCGATGCGCTCGAACTGCACGCGCTGCTTGAGCCGGTAGCCGGGCACATAGGCCTGTACCGCCTTCGCCATGGCTTCCACGCTGGCTTCTATCGCCGCTTCGTCGGCGTTCTCGGATAGCGTAAACACCGTGTCGCGCATCATCAGCGGCGGCTCCGCCGGGTTCAGCACGATGATGGCCTTGCCGCGCGCCGCGCCGCCTACCGAGCAGATCGCCTGGCTGGTGGTCTCGGTGAACTCATCGATATTGGCGCGCGTGCCCGGCCCGGCCGACCTGCTGGAGATGGACGCGACGATCTCGGCATAGTGCACCTTCGCCACGCGCGATACCGCCGCCACCATCGGGATGGTGGCCTGGCCGCCGCAGGTGACCATATTGATATTGCTGGCGCCGAGCTGCTGGTCAAGGTTGACCACCGGCACAACGTAAGGCCCGATCGCCGCCGGGGTCAGGTCGATCACCTGGATGCCGTGCTGCTGCAGGATCTTGTTATGGTGCGAATGCGCGCCGGCCGAAGTGGCATCGAAGGCGATGCGGATAGCGCCGAAGCCGTCCATCTTCACCAGGCCTTCGATGCCCTCGGCCGTGGTGGGCACGCCCAGCCGCGCGGCCCGGGCCAGGCCGTCCGACGCGGCGTCGATGCCGACCATGGCGCCCATCTCCAGATGCCGGCCGTGGCGCATTACCTTGATCATCAGGTCCGTGCCGATGTTGCCCGAACCGATGATGGCTACCTTGTGCTTGCCGGGCGGATGGCTGCCGCCGGCGCCTGCTTTCATGTCCATGTTGTCTCCGTGCCCGGGCAGTCCAGCGCCGCCGGGCATTGCGTATGCCGCTCCCTCAGCGGCCGAGTTCCTTCGCTGTCTTGCCCGCGATGCCAAACTGCGTCTTGGGCACCTCGGTAATCATCACGCGCACGCTCTCGATCGGCGCACCGATCGATTCCACGGCGGCGTCCGTCAGCGCGCTGATCAGGCGAGCCTTTTGTTCTTCGGTCCGGCCTTCGATCAGAAACACTTGCATGATGGGCATGGCTTTTCTCCTGCTGGGTGGGTTGAGTGGGCAACATCGTACAGCGCCACCATCACGCTGGCCGGGCGCATCAGACGAAGCGCATCGATACGGTGCCGAGATGCTGGTAGCGCACCGTGATGTTGTCACCGGCCGCCACCGCGATGGCCTCGGTCACGCCGCCGGTCATGATGAAGACGCCCGCTGGCAGCTCGCGCCCACGCGCACCGAGCATGTTCGCCAGCATGGCCACGCTGCTGGCCGGATGGCCCAGCACCGCCGCGCCGGCCGCGGTGGCGACCACTTCGCCGTTCTTCTCAAGCACCACGCCGAGGTTTTTCAGGTCGATGCCTTGCGCGCTGCGATGCGTGCCGCCCGCCACGAAGCGGGCCGACGAAGTGTTGTCCGCGATCACGCTCTTCAAGTCGAAACGGAAGTTCTCGTAGCGCGAGTCGATCACCTCCACCGCGGGCAGCACGAAATCGGTGGCGGCCAGCACGTCGCCGATATGACATCCCGGCCCCTTGAGCGGATGCTTGAGGACGAAGGCGATCTCCGCCTCCACCTTGGGATGGATCAGCGATGCGGTGTCGATGGCGCCGCCGTCCATGCAGGCGCCGTAGTCGGTCAGGAAGCCGTAGACCGGATCGGTCACGCCCATCTGGCGCATCTTGGCGAAGGAGGTCAGCCCCATCTTGAGGCCGGCGATGCGGGTGCCGCGCGCTTCCTTGCGTGCCCGGATCGCGTCCTGGATGGCATAGGCGTCATCCCAGTCCATGTCGGGATGGGTGTCGGTAATCTTGCGCACCGGCTCTCTGTTGAGCTCGGCGTTTTCCAGGTGCTCGGCGAGCTGCTGGATGATGTCTTGGGTGAGGTTCATGGCGATTTCCCGGGCTGCCTATCTAGATCTGGGGTCCGTTCAAATGAAGCGCACACCGGCCGAGCCGATGCCGCCCAGGCTGATGCGAAGCTGGTCGCCGGCCTGGACCGGCACCATCGCGGCGAGCGAGCCGGACAGGATCACCTCGCCCTTCTTCAGCCCGATGCCGAGGCGGCCCAGCGTATTGGCCAGCCACGCCACGGCGTTGGCCGGATGGCCAAGCGCAGCGGCGCCCGCGCCGGTGGCAACGATTTCGCCGTTCTTCTCCAGCGTCATGCCGACCGTGCCGAGATCGAGGCCGCGCGGGTCCACCGCCGCATCGCCCAGCACGAACACGCCCGAGGAGGCGTTATCCGCCACCGTGTCCTGGATGCGGATCTTCCAGTCGCGGATGCGCGAGTCGACGATCTCGAAGCACGGCAGCACGTAGGCGGTGGCGCGCAGCACATCGGCATTGGTCACGCCCGGGCCTTCCAGGTCGTCCTTGAGCACGAAGGCAATCTCGCCCTCGGCCTTGGGCGCGATCAGCGTATCGGCGGCGATGGCCGCGCCATCGGCGTAGACCATGCCGGACAGCAGGTGCCCGAAGTCCGGCTGGCGCACATCGAGCATGTCCATCACCACCCGGCTGGTCACGCCGATCTTCTTGCCGATCACGCGCTCGCCGGCGTCCAGCCGGTGCTGCACCATGGCGAGCTGGATGCGGTAGGCATCATCGATGGACAGCTCAGGGTACTGCTCGGTCAGCGGCGCGACGGCCTGCCGCGTGGACAGCGCGTGGTGCAGGCTGGCGCCGATGTCGAGGATTTGTTCGGGTTTCATGGACTGGCTCACAGTTTCACGCACACATTGCGCAACTCGGTATAGAACTCCAGCGAATGCACCCCGCCCTCGCGGCCGATGCCGGATTGCTTGGCGCCGCCAAAGGCGGTGCGCAGGTCGCGCAGGAACCACGCGTTGATCCAACAGATGCCGACGTCCAGGGCGCTACCCATGCGGTGGGCGGTGCCCAAGTTGGATGTCCACACCGTGGCGGCCAGGCCGTAGGGCGTGTCATTGGCGAGGCGGATGACTTCTTCCTCGGTATCGAACGGCGCGATATGGCAGCAGGGGCCGAAGATCTCCTCGCGGATCACGGCCGCATCCTCGGGCAGCCCGGTCCAGATGGTGGGCTGCACCCAGGCGCCTTCGGCCAGCGCGCCGGGCATCTCGGGCACGCCGCCGCCAGTCACCACGGTGGCGCCCGCCTCCGCCGCCTTCTTGTAGTAGGACAGCACCTTGGCGCGATGCTCCAGCGACACCAGCGGGCCCATGTTCACGCCCTCGTCGCCCGGCCGGCCAATGCGCAAGCCCTCGGCCCTGGCCTTGAGCGCCGCGACGAAGCGCGCGAAGATGGGCCGCTGCACGTAGACGCGCTCGGTGCCCAGGCAAACCTGGCCGCTGTTCTCGAAGGCCGAGCGCGTGATGCCGGCGACTGCCTTGTCGAAGTCCGCGTCGGCGAACACGATGCCGGCGTTCTTGCCGCCCAGTTCGAACGAGACGGGGCGCACGCCATTGGCGGCGGCTTTCATGATGGCCTCGCCGGTACGGGTCTCGCCGGTAAACGTGATGCCGTTCACATCCGGGTGCGCGGTCAGGAAGGCCCCGGCGGAATCCGGGCCGAAGCCGTGGACCACGTTATAGACGCCCGGCGGCACGCCGGCCTCGTTCATCACCTCGCCGAGCAGCGTGGCGGTGGCTGGGGTTTCCTCGGACGGCTTGACCACGACTGTATTGCCGCATGCCAGCGCCGGGCCGACCTTCCAGGTCATCAGCAGCAGCGGCAGGTTCCACGGGCACACCACGCCGATCACGCCGCGCGGAGAACGCACCGCATAGTTGATGGCCTCGCCGCCGTCCGGCGTGGCCATGGCGAAGCTCTCGGCCGGCACATTCTTGATCAGGTCGGCGAAGACCTTGAAGTTGGCCGCGCCGCGCGGGATATCGACATGGCTGGCGAGGGACAGCGGCTTGCCCGTGTCGGCGATCTCGGCTTGCAGGAAGTCGTCAAAGCGGCGGTTGATACCGTCCGCTACGGCGTGCAGTATCTCGACACGCCGCGCCACGGTCATTTTGCCCCACGGGCCTTTCAGCGCTTGCCTTGCCGCTGCGACCGCGGCATCGACCTCGGCCTGTCCGGCTTCGTGCACACGCGCGATCAGGCTGTTGTCGACCGGGTTGCGGTCGTCGAACTGGCGGTTGGTGGCCACCCATTCGCCGTTGATGAAGTTCTTGAACTCTTTCATGTTGTCTCGCTGGTTGCGGCAGGGTGTGCCGCGTCTTGCTGGTGATTCGCCGCTCTCCCCTCTCCCGCAAGCGGGAAAGGGGGAGAAAACACTCGGCATCGGCGGTGACGCTACGCCGGGAATCAGGTCAATACACTCAGGAACGCATCGTTCAGCTTCCGGTCGTGATAGAAGATCGCCCGGCCCAGTTCGTTGTCGGTCCAGGTGATGGTCGGCTTGTCCGGATAGTGGATATACCCGCCGGAGAAAACCTCATTCCGGTTGCCCGAAGGGTCAAAGAAGTAGATGGTGGCGCCGCGCGTAATGCCATGCCGCGTCGGCCCGATATCGAGCGACACATCCCTCTTGGAAATGATGTCGGCGGCCTTCAGCACCTCGCCCCAGTTGTCCAGGTTGAACGACGCATGATGGAACTTGTTCTTCTCGGCATGGCGAATGAACGCAATGTCATGCGCCTTGTTGGAACAGGTCAGGAAAGCGCCGATCATCATCTTGTCCGGGCCGGCCACCACCTGCTCGGCCAGCGTGAAGCCAAGCACGTCGCGGAACAGCCTGACGGTGCCATCCAGATCGTCGCCATACAGCAAGCAGTGATCGAAGCGGCTGGGCGCCATGCCGCGCAGGTCGTCCGGCCACGGGTCCGGGTTGCTGTCGCCGGTCAGGCAGCCCAGCTTGTCCTTGTCGGCGAAGAGTTCGATCGGATGGCCGGTGGGAATGGTGAAGCGGAAGCGCACGCCGGTATGCGGATGCTCGCCGGCAGGAATCCACTGGCAGTCCGATGCGAGGCCGGACTGCTCCACCTCCCGCGCCAGCCGTTCCAGCGTGCGGCCGCTATCGACGCGGAAACCCATGTAGTCCATGCCCGGGCTGTCGGCCTCGCGCAGCACCACGCTGTGGTGGTCGTGCTCGTCCCAGGCCTTCAGATAGACGCGCCCTTTGTCGTCGCGCGCGGTTTCGATCAGTCCGAGTACTTCGGTGTAGTGTTTCAGCGCCGGTTCGAGTTCCAGCACGCGCAATGCCACGTGCCCGGGGCGCAATACGCCTGTCAATGCCATGACGGTCTCCTTGATGATGGGGTTATCGGTCCATCTTTCTTATTGCTACGTTTTGCTGCGAGCTTGCTACGTTGATCCCTTCGCTTCCTGCTCCCTCTGCCGCTCTCGCTGCCGGTCCAGGCAGCGCTGCAGCAGCGCCACCGGCCGCAGGCGGATATCGCTGTCCGGATAGGCCTTGCACGCCAGCACCAGGCCACTGCCCTCCTCCTCGGCCGACAGGCAGGCCCGGCTCATCTTGCCGGTGCGGTAGCGGCCGGCCTCGATGCGCACCTTGCAACCCCCGCAGCCGCCGCCACGGCAGCCGGCGGGTATGCCGCGCTTGCCAAGCGCTTCCATCGCGCGCAACAGGTTCTGCTCCGGCGCGCACGGATAGCGCTGGCCGCTTCCCGCGATCTCCACGGTATGCATGGCGCCGGCTCCTTCAGATCTTGAACAGCGGGCTGCGCGCGCTGTTCTGCGCATCGCCGGCGGAGATGAACTTCTCGGTGTGGATGTCCTCCTCGAACAACCGGCCCTGCATCAGCGTGCGGATGCAGGCTTCGATCATCGGCGGCGGTCCGCACAGGTAGGCCTTGTGCCCCCGGAAGTCAGCGGTCGCGCCATTGGCGTAAAGCCCGTGCAGAACGTCATGCACGTAGCCGCGCGCACCATCCCACCCACTGCCGGCCGGCTCGTCGGATAGCGCCGGCACATAGCGGAAATTCGGATGCGCGTCGGCTAGTGCGCGAAACGCCTCGTCGTAGTACAGTTCCGCGCGATTGCGCGCGCCTTGCACCAGCGTGATCGGCAAGGTCTCGCCGGCAGCCAGCATGTCCAGGATCATCGCGCGCGGGCTGGACAGGCCAGAGCCGCCCGCCAGGAACAGCATCGGCACCTGCGCGGACTTGCGTACGAAGAAGCGGCCGTAGGGCGCCGAGAAACCAAGCTCATCGCCCACCGCGAGCTGCTCGTGCAGGTAGGCCGTAGCCTGGCCGCCTTCCACGCGACGCACATGCAGCTCCACCAGGTCGTCACCCGGACGGTTGGCCAGCGAGAAGGCGCGCGGCTGTTCGCAGCCGGGCACCCGCAGGTTGAGGTACTGGCCGGCCTGGAAGGCGGCGGCATTGCCATCCTTCACGCGCAGCCAGATGCCGCGGATGGTGGGCGTCAGCGCGCGGGTTTCCACCACTTCGGCGCGGTAGTCCGCCAGCGGCAGGCCGAGCGAGTCGGCATCCTCCTCGATGTCGGCCTCGATCACCATGTCGGACTGCGCGGTGGCGCAGCAAGCCAGGCACTGGCCGCCGTCGCGCTCGAAGTCCATCAGGGCGAAGCTGGACGCTTCGCCGTGCTCGAACTCGCCCTCAACCACCTGCACCTTGCAGGTGGCGCACAGGCCGTGGCAGCAGGCGTGCGGCAGCCACACACCGTTGCGCAGACAGGCATCCAGCACGGTCTGGCCGGGTGCGATCGGGATGGTCTGCCCGATCGGTTCAATGGTCAGGGAATACATCTTGTGTCTCCTACTAGCCTACTAGGCCTTCTGATCGTTCCAGCCACGGCGCCGGCTTAGCTGCAACTGCCATCGATGCCGTCCAGCCCCGGCGTGCGGAAGCGGATCACCGCCTTGTGGCCCAGGCCGTTCTCTTCCAGCGTGCGGTCCAGGTCCGGCTGCCAGGGCGCGTTGCCGCGCAGCCATTCCACGCGGCTCCAGTCGATGCGGGCAAAGTCGGGGTGGTAGCCGTACACGCCGGGTAGCACGTTCTCCACGACATCGCGCAAACGCATCGACGGCGGAAAAGGCAGGCAATGCGGCGCGCAGAACAGCAGGTGGCGGTCCCAGCCGATGTAGAGCAGGCGGTTGCCGTGGAACACGGCCTCCCGATCGGCCGGCTCGAACTCGTACGGGCCAATGGATACGACGGACATGGTGGTCTCCTTATCTTCTGTCTCTTGTCTCTTGTCTCTTGTCTCTTGTCGGTTGCGCGCTCAGGCTGCCGTGTCGGGCACGCCCTTCCAGGTGTTCCAGTTCTTCTGATCCTGCGAGCCTTCGAAATCGAGGTTGTCCGCGCCGACGTTGATGCGGTACCACTTGAGCACATCGTCCAGCGAGGCGCCGCCGCAATTGCCCTGGTAGATCTGGTGCACCGGCAGCCAGGCCTGGGCGTACTTCTGCGGCTCGCCGTCGAAGATGTCCTTGCAGCCGTCCGAGCAGAAGTGGAACTGCATGCCGTGGTAGGTGCTGTCGCGGTAGCAGGTCTGGGTGGGATCGTCAGGCTCCGAGAACACCATCGGGATCTGACAGGTCTGGCACAGCATGGGCAGCGTTCCGTTATAGAAGCGCTCGCCTTCCTGCTGGCGTTCCAGCCAGTAGTCGAGACGCGGCTTGTAGTAGCGCGCGAAGGTGTCGGGATACTTCTCCGTCAGCCATGCCATTTCGTCCTGCTTGGGCACCCAGGTATGGAAGCCCGCCGCGGCGGCGTAGTTGTAGAAGGTGCCCCAGGCCTCGTGGGTGATGCGGTCCTTGGTCTTGGTGGCCACCTCGTGGTACTTGGGCATGCGCAGCCCGTAGCGCTCCAGGTCCTTGAACAGCGCGCCGCCGGCCTGCTCGAAGTACATCTCCCAGGCTTCGGCCCACGACATCACGCGCTTGGGCAGCATGTAGTCCATCATCATGCCGACCAGCGTGAGCAGGCGGAAACCGCGCCAGAACCATTTGTCCAGCCACTTCTGCAGGATCGGGATATTGTCCGGATCCTGCTGGCACAGGAACTTCACCACCTCCAGGCCCAGCGTCATATGGCGCGATTCGTCGGACTGCGCGGAGAAGCCGAACGTCACCGTAGCCATATCGCCGTTGTAGGCCGCGCCCGACATGAAGGGCATGAACAGCAGGTTGGTCAGCACATACTCGAAGGAGAATGAGATCGCGGTGATGAACTCGAACGGCCCCGCGCTCATGGCGTCCTCGAAATAGGACTTGGGCACGGACAGGTACCAGACCCGGTCGTGCATGTGCTGCCACTCGCCGAAGCCGTTGAAGTACTTGTTGTAGACCGACAGCGTGTGCATCTGGGTCTGGGCATGGCGCAGTTCGTCGATCGACTGCATCTGCGCCGCGACCCGCGCACCGGCGCCGCGGAAGTGCCGCCCGAGATGGGCGTAGCCACGGTGCGCCGCGTATTCCAGCGGGGTCACGCCGGTCAGGAACAGGCGCAGCGCATTCAGGTAGCGCGGGTCCGATACGTTGAGGTGGCCGTTGTTCTGCACGAAGGAGTCGATGATGGCGTACAGCTTGCGCTCCTTCTCCGATTGGTATTTCCAGTAGGCGTCCATGGTCATGCGGAACGGGTCTTCCCACTTGTCCCAGTCGTGGATCTTGATGCCCTCGTACTTGTCGTAGGGAAAAACCTTGTCCATCGGCTCGTAGGTGGTTTCCCAGCCGAGGTCGCGGGTCATCGTCGCGTATTTTTCCCGCAGGTTCAGCTTCTTGCGTGCGTCCATGGTGTTCTGTCTCCGTTTTTCTTTGCGGTGGGCGGGCCGTCTCAGGCGTTCCAGTGCAGGGTGAAGGCGTCGTCGTCTTCGTCGATGTTTCCGGACAGCGAAATCAGGTTCAGGTGGATCTCCTGCAGGTCCCACTCGCGGCCGAGCTTTTCCGACACCAGTTCGCGCACGATGGTCAGGTGGCCCGGCGCATCGATCTTCACCATGGCGGGAAACTGCGACACCACGGCGTGCGGGTTGGCCTCGGTGATGGCTTCGATGATGGGACGGGTATCGTCGTTGCTTTGCAGCGCGATATAGACGTTGGCGGTCATGGCGGGCTCCTCAGGCGGCAAGGCCAAGCTTGTTCAGGCGTACGTCGAACTGCTCCAGGCACAGCGCGACCACCTGCTCGCCACCCGCGCCCAGCAAGGTGTCGGCCACCGGCACCAGCGCCTCGGCCACCTGCGCGCGCGCGGCGCGGGCCCAGCCGGACAGCAGCACGCGGTTGGCGTCGGATTCGGCGGCGGCGGTCTGCACCACCGAGTCGACCCAGCGCGCGTGCTCTTCGCGCCAGTCGTTCATGAACTCGGTCAGCACCGCCAGCCCGGTGCCGCAGCCGCGGACGATGGCGGCGTCGGCGTGCTGGTACACCATCGGGTAAAGCAGGCCGTCGAGCACCAGGTTCTGGGTGACGAAGGTCTCGAACCAGTCCTCGATCACGAAGCTGCGCTCGACCAGCCGGCGCATCGGCTGCCACGCGGCGCTCTCCATCCAGGCCACCTTGGCGCGCTCCAGTGCCACGCCGGTATTGCCGTCGAGCAGCATGCCGATGCGCGTCAGGTACTGGGCGATGCCGAGACGGTCCATCGCGCAGTAGGTGCAGGCCTGCGTGATGGCCGTGCCCCAGCCGTAGTCGGCGCAATAGAAGTTGTTCATGTTGGCGCCCCACTCCACATGGCGCAGCGGCAGCAGGCCGTCGGCCAGGCGGTCTTGCCATTCGGCGGGCAGCGTCTGCAGCAAGCCGCGCTTTTCCACGAAGGCGAAGCTCTTCTCGGTGGCGTCCTGCTGGCGGCCGCGCGCCGTCACGTAAGCGCCGTAGAAGTACTGGCGCGGGTCCTTGAGCGCGTACCAGTCTTTCATCACGATGGCCGTGCGGCGCTTGTCGTAGATCTCGTACTGCGGATCCCAGGTCGGGCGGTAGTGGAAGTTGACTTCCGACTGCACGTCGTAGGTGGCCTCCTGGTAGCGCGAGGCGGGCTTGTCGCCGAAGCGGCGGGCCACGTGGCCATAGGTCTGGCGCAGCGGCTGGATCTGCTGGGTCTTGATGTCGACTTGCATCGCTTTGGTCTCCTGGGTCTTGCTGTTTTTTATGTGGGTGTTTTGTGTGGGCTTTTTTCTTTGGGTGTTTTCCGTGCGCGAGGCGGGTTGCGTTCAGTCTTCCCGCTCGGGCGCCGGTGTCTCCGGCGGCAGGAAACGCACGTGATTGACGCTGCAGAAGGCTTCGAACATGAGCTCGGGCATGATCAGCTCAACGTTGAGCTCGGGGTCCGACACGCTGAAGGCGAACTGCACGAAGCCTTCGGGCGTGCGGCCGTCGACGCGGACGTAGCGGGGCGTGGCTTCAAACAAGGGGACCGACTGGTTGATCATGGCGCTGCTCCTTCGCTTGGCTTGTATGGCCTCTATTGCGAAGAGCGTGCCAGCGGGCGCAAGTCACGACGGCACAAGGGACCCGGGGAATCTTGCCGGACCGGCTTGCGCGTTTACCCGAAGCGATGCCCGCTCCACGGCTCCATCAATTGATGAAGATGGCGGCGATATTTGATCAATTGATCAAATGTCGCGCCGGGCGGTGGTTTGCGGGGAGTTGGCGGAATCGCGGTAAGGCTGCGGCGTTGCAGCAGCGATGGGGGTGGGGGGAGGTTAGAGGTAGGAGGGGGAAGGGATTGCGGGCGCATGCGGCGCAACAATCGGGTTGGTCACTTGCTTGGGGTGTGGATTGCTGATTGCATCAAATGATTAAATGGCTTTTTTTTGGGGGGGGTGGCGCTTTGTTTGAGCGGCGATGGTTATTGCAACCAACAGCCGTACAGACATCGCCCTGCTGGGGTGGTCGCTGTTTC